>CABQGZ010000716.1 GCA_902463835.1 uncultured Lachnospiraceae bacterium | reverse complement strand
CTGACAAGCTCCGCGAGTTTTTCGCCGAGCATCAGGATAAGCCTGCGCTTGAAAATCCATCAAGCGCAAGCTAAAAATTTTTGTCGTGTGCTTGACATACGGGTGGCGAAGATCGTGGAAGCGAATATGTGGCATATTGTGTTCTTCCAGAAAAGCTTTGAAATGCGTTGTGAGGTAATCAGGTTTAATGATTTCTCCAATTTGATTTACGTAGATATAGTCGAGATAGTCTGTACAATAACAGGAACCGCAGAGTTTCCTGTTTTCTTCCTGATTTTCTCTCATCTTAAGCAGGATTGCCTCATAAGGTGCAACAAGAGGAAGGATACGGCAGCTGGATTTTGTCTTTGTTCTGTCACAGGGAACAATTTGAAGTTTACCATCAACCTTTGTCTGCTGAATGGTATGCTTGATTGTAATGGTCTTCTTTTCAAAATCAACGGCATCCCATTTTAATCCGACTACTTCGCTGCGCCGCAATCCGTAAAATGCGGCCGTTACTACACCAAATTCAGCAGGGTCGCCTTTGATTGCTTGGAACAGTTCTTCAAGCTGCTTTTTGTTGTAGACATTCCCGGAATATTTTTCAACTTTGGGAAGCTCTACTTTATCAGCAGGATTTGTTTGGATCATGTCTGTTTTATAGGCGTATGAGAGAGCCTTGTGAATATTCGCGTGGCGATGCTTTACGGTATTGGCTGAAACATGGTTTACTTCCATCTCGTAGGTGTAGTAGTCTTGAATATGCTTGGCGGTAATGGCATTCAATCGAATGCTAGGGTGATGTTCATCAAAAAAAGGAATTATCCGATTCAACATCACATTTACATATGCGCTGTACGTTGTGACTGCCACCTGAGTTTTCATCATTTTTAACCAGTCGCGCAAAAAGGACGTAAAAAACGGCGTTGTGTTGACCAGGCAAGGATTGATATTGCAGGCTGGATTGTCTGTTCGCCATCCAATAGAAATGGCGTAGTCTAATGCGATGGAAATTGTTCGATTGATGGATAGAAGAGCCTTATTTCCAATACCGTTTGCGTTCCGCTCATTGTCAAAGTAGGCAATAAGTTTTTCATCTGTGATTTCCTTGATGTCGGCATTGTGTCGGGAAAAATACGGGACGATATTGGTCCTGACATAATAGATATAATCCGAATATTCGTCAGGCGAAATATCTGCCACCTTATCCCCCAGCCACTTTTCGAGGAAATCTGTAAATAACATCCCTGTGCTGGGCATGTAATTGTCTGGATTAAACTCAGAACGGGCTTTGAGCAGCATCTTTTCTGCTCTTTTTTTATTCCCTTTTATAGCCAGACCTGTGCTAAGGGATTTGCTTCTTCGTTTTCCGGAAGAATCTTTCCAGGTGAGAACCATCTGGAACATTCCGTTTTGCTCGCGTAAATGACCCGAAACCATGTTAAAACCTCCTGTCATGTGGTGTCATTGGCTTTTGCGTGGCTACATAGTAGCATCGAAACCGGATTCCGGCAAGTTTGTCAATCCGTGCTTTCACTTTCCATAAAAGCAATCACGTTCACTTTCGGTATCCGATAGGCCCGACCAATTCGGAAGTGCTTGATTTGGTTGGTCATTAAGAGCTGATATACCGTTCTTTCACAGACCCCAAGCATTTCGCTTAGCTGCAAAGTGGATACTACATCGGGATAATTCTGAAAGAGCTGCGTATATGTAGTTGCCGAACAGTCCATTTTAGTTGCCTCCTTGGTTGAAAATAATATGTATAAGCTGGACAGTAAACTGCCCAGCCTGGTTGTCATAATTCAAGGCTGCATCTTAGCGCCTTGTTTACCCGCTCCATCTGGGAATCAGAAAGCGAACCGATGTAGCCAAGCAGACGGCGCTTATCCAGAGTGAGAATCTGCTCCAGAAGGATTAGAGAGGGAATCTTTGTTTGCATTCCGGGAATGTAATCCAGAAATACATGGATTGGCAGCTTTGCTTTGCTTGCGGTTCGGCTGGTCAGCGCCGACACGATCAGCGTCTTGGAGTGCTTATTTCCAACGTTATTTTGCAGGACAAGGACGGGGCGAATACCGCCCTGTTCACAGCCGAGATGCGGCTCAAGGTTTGCATAGAAAATATCACCACGGTGATATTCCAAAGACGCGGTGTTCATGGGATTTCCTTTCTAGCGCTCCGCGGAGTGAGAACGGCATTTGCTTTTTAGGGGCTGACCGAGATTATCGTAATTTTTCGGGTCGGCGGCAGGCGTTCCCCAGCCAAACATGGAACCGGCTACCATGGCGGCCTCCTGCGCCTTGGTAACACCTTTTACAGCGTTCAAGGCTGCCGCCCCCTCACTGGGGGAAGTGCCTTGCGGGAAAACACCTGTAGATGCGTAGCCTCGTTCTCCTTTGGTAATGAGAATCATCTCACCGGTGGCTTCCAAGGCGCTGAAGCAATTCTCAGGGAGAGACTGGCGAAGTGGGATGATGTCATGACAGCCGGTTCTGTTGTACCGTTCTGCAAATTCGCAGATGTGGTAAAGATTGTTCCCCCGATGGCTGACAGCCTCAAAGTGGTAATCGTCGATATAGCGGCAGGTTATCTTTCGCTCCTCGCCGCCTTTTGTGAAATACCGAACCTGGTCGCCGTCCTCTATTCGGAACAGCTCTTTGTATTTGGGGTCAATGAAGCGGATACCCCGCTCGGCGCTTTTCAGATGGCTGTCAAGGAAATCACGGCGATAGCAGTAGCAATACAAATTGTAATTGCCTTTGCTGGGATTCAGCCGGAGAATATATGCATGCTTGT
>CABQGZ010000715.1 GCA_902463835.1 uncultured Lachnospiraceae bacterium | reverse complement strand
TTACATATATGTTTTCTTCTAAAGTCCATGCTATAATCAATTAACTTATTTTTTAAGTGCTTTTTAGCTAACTTTGATTGGAGGTAGAAACACCATGAATTTTCTTGAAATCTATCAAAAGGCAATCCACATGAATCGTATGGTAAATATTGACCCCAGACCAGAGCAGCTGATTCCCAACGTCTACAATTATGAAGGAGCGCAGCTTTCCGTCAATCCGGACGACTACCTTCATCTGCTGGCCGGCGGAGCGATCCACATCGAGTTCCCCCTCTCGGTCTCTTTCTCGCCCCTTCCCCATTATCTTATGCTGTACACCACCAGGGGCGCCGGCTCCATCGGCTGCAATGGCCACACGATCTCTGTGGATGAGGGGCAATTGCTCCTGCTGGACCTAAGGCGTCCCTTCTCTCTGAAATCCCGGATACTTCCCTGGGAATGCAAGCTGTTTTTTCTGGACGGAAGAGATATCTCCTTGTTCACACTCCGGCCCCAGTCCTGTCCGGAATATGGTCTCTTCACCGTACCGAAGTATTCCTCCGTCCCACACTGTCTCGACGCGCTGCTGTCCATAAGTACCTGTCCCACCTTCCCGGAGCTGATTCTCATGCACCGGAACCTGACAGAGCTTCTCTCCGCCCTGGTACTTGCCCGGATGCCTGCCCCCATTCGGACGGAAGCCGTATCCGATTATCTCATGGAGATGCAGGACTATCTAGAGCACCATTATTTTGAAGAGATCTCCCTGGCGCTGTTTGAGGAGCGCTTTCACATCAGCCGATACCGGCTATGCAGGGAATTCTCCGCCGCTTTCGGCAAGTCTCCCCTGAACTACCTGATCTGCAGCCGCATGGCCGCAGCAAAAAAAATGCTGCTCACCACAGACCAAACGGTCCATGAGATAAGCAGCAGCGTTGGCTATGAGAACACCACGCACTTTATTCGTCTTTTTCAAAAATATAACGGCATGACGCCGGGCGTATTCAGGCAAAAGGCACCGGAGGGCCAATCCTTCTTGCACTGTTCCGTTCAATAAAGGTTCCGCCCAGCATGAACATTCCTGTGGAATAGTGAATATTCTCCAACTTGCGGGCCATGATATGGACACAGCGCCGGGCCATGGCGTCGGTGTCGATCTCGTAGGTGGTGATTCCGATTCCCGCGAACTGGTCGTTGATATAATTGTCAAAGCCTACCACCGACACATCCCCCGGCACGGAATACCCGCACTCCTCCAGCTTTTTGATCAGCAGGCTGGCCGTCAGGTCGCAGTTGCAGAAAAACGCTGTGGGCATCTCTCTGGGGAGCAGAAAATTCTCCCTGCTGTCCACTTTGCCGAATTCCGCATCCCGGTCATCCACGATCCACTCCGGCCGCTTCTCCTGGCCATGCTCCATCAGCGCTTTCAGATAGCCCAGGTAGCGATCGTCAATACTGTTTGTCACCAGCCTGGTCCCCACAAACCCGATTTTGGAATGTCCCAGCTCAAAGAGATAGCTGGTCATCTGATAGCCTCCCAGCAGATTGTTGGACACCACACAGTCGCAGTATTCCCAGCCGATGGTGTTGTCCAGATTGATCACCGGCAGCGGGGTATCCTTGATCAGACGGCTGGCATATGCTTTTCGGAAGGCTCCCATGATGATCAGTCCGTCCACCTTCTTCTCCGCCACCACTCTCGGCGGCTCCTCTGCTTTTTCCATCTCATAAGGAATGACTTCCAGCATGGCGAAGCATTTTTTTGCCACGGCTTCTTTGGCGATGGCCTGATACAGCATCCAGTAGAAGGATTGATTTTCCTTTAAATACCGTTCGGCCACAACCACGCCGATGGTATAGCTCTTGGGAGCTGCTTCGTCCTTCTCTTCCTGCTTTCTCTCATACCCCATCTCCTCCGCCAGACGGATGATCTTCTCCCGCAGCTCCTCACTGACGCCCTTCTGCCCGGAGAGGGCTTTGGAGACGGTCACCGTGCTGACATTTAACCTGGCTCCGATATCGGACAGCCTTACTTTTTTCCTCATAATGCCTGCCTTCCTTGGTACATCTATCGTTTAACTAAAAAGCTATCATTTTTTAGCTAAATTGTCAACTAATTTTATTTCTGATTTTGGCAGCATTTATGCAGATTTTCCGTTTTCAGGTACATGGGAAGCCAGGTATGTCCGCCCTTTTCGTAGGTTTCCCCACACGTTTCAAATCCGATTGCTTCCAAGAGACCTCTGCCTTCCGGCAACGTGTCCGCATAGATCTGGGAAGCATTGGCCAGCAAGGCTTTGTTGATCAGCATCCGCACAATGAAGTCGCCATAGCCCTGCTTCCGGTAGTCTTTCACTGTCGCCACATGGCTGATGCGGTAGTCCTCCCCGTCAAATAAGATTCTTCCTGTGGCTGCCAGCGCTTCGCCCTGGTAGGCGACGGCGTGGATGCCCCACGAATCCTGACCGTCCTGATCCAGCTCTGGGGGGAGGCCCAATTCCTCCTTGAATACGGTCTTTCGCAGCTGGAACAGCTGGCTTAAATCATCTTTTTCTGTCATGTATCGTCCCTGTATCATTGCGTTCTCCTTTTTTGTCGTTCTTCACTATACGCATTCGAGCGTTTTCTGCTTCAAATATGGTCATTATATCATGCTTGTCAGCGAAAATAAAGCGCGATTTGCCTCTTGATTTCTGTAGGGTTACTGGCGAAGGGCCGCCCCGGGGAAAGGGTATGCCCATGTCAGACACGCTCTCGCTCCGTCCAAAACGTAGCGGACACTAAGCTCGCAGGCCACTTCCATGG
>CABQGZ010000714.1 GCA_902463835.1 uncultured Lachnospiraceae bacterium | reverse complement strand
GCCCCAGGTGGAGGGAGTGCTGATCGTGGCTCAGGGCGGCAAGAATCCCACTGTAGTAAAAAGTATTACCGAGGCTGTCCAGGCGCTTTTTCCGGTGGAAATTCATAAGATCAAGGTAGTTTCCATGGAAAAAGCAGGATAGACGTAAGTATTATCACTCACGGCGAAAGTCGTGCATGCTTTTTATATGTTTCATTCATAAAGAGAGAACGATCGTCATAATATAAAAGTAGTTAAGAGGAATGACAGGAGGGTATTGCTTTGAAAAAAATCTTCAAGAAGAACCAGATTATCATTACTGCTCTGGCGTTGATGATTGCGGTAGCTGGCTACATACAATATACCGGAAATGGAATCAATGATGACAAGGCGGCAAAGGAAGCCAGCTCGGATGTGCCGAAGGATACATATGAAATATCGGACGAAGACATGTTCAATCCGGATGATATTTTCACGGACACCGAGGATAACAGTGGGACAGATGCAGTGGCCGAAGGCAAGACGGACGATGCCAAAGCCACCGGAACTGATGTGGCCGGGACGGAGAATACCGATGGAACAAAGGAAGACGGAGCCATCGAGAACCCGGGCGAGGCTGTGCTGACCAGCTCCAATGTGGAAAATCTGGACTTTGCCGCAGAGGTAAAATTAAACCGGGAGCAGATTCGCTCGAAAAATAAGGAGACACTCCTTGGCGTGATCAATAACACCTCCATTACCGAGGAGCAGAAGCAGGCGGCCATCGACTCCATGATCCGTTTGACGGATGTGGCCGAGCGGGAGGCAGCTGCGGAGATGCTTCTGGAAGCAAAAGGCTTTACTGACGTTGTGGTAAGCATCACCGACGAGAATGTGGATGTGGTTCTGAACATGGGTGACGTGACGGATGCCAAGCGCGCCCAGGTGGAGGATATCGTCAAGCGCAAGACCAATATTACGGCGGAGAATATTGTGATTACGCCGATTCAGGTGAGCGCTGAGAAGAAATAAGAGAAGAAATAAGCCAAAGGAAATGATTGACAATAGCCGTCCCTGTATTATACAATAGAGAACGCATGGATTACAGCAATAGGAGGTCACATTTTGGCAGACTTAAGAAAAGAGATAGAGAAACGACGTACATTTGCAATTATATCCCACCCGGATGCAGGTAAGACGACTTTGACGGAGAAGTTCCTGCTCTACGGAGGCGCCATCAACCTGGCGGGTTCGGTAAAGGGCAAGGCCACCGCGCGGCACGCGGTCAGCGACTGGATGGAAATAGAGAAGGAGAGAGGTATCTCCGTCACCTCCTCCGTGTTACAGTTCAATTATGGCGGATATTGCATCAACATTCTGGACACCCCCGGCCATCAGGACTTCTCGGAGGACACGTATCGAACTCTGATGGCCGCGGATTCCGCGGTGATGGTGATCGACGGCTCCAAGGGTGTGGAGGCTCAGACCAGAAAGCTTTTTAAAGTGTGCGTCATGCGTCATATACCGATTTTTACGTTTATCAATAAGATGGATCGGGACGCCAATGATACCTTTGATCTGCTGGACGAGATTGAAAAGGAACTGGGCATCGCCACGTGTCCTGTCAACTGGCCCATCGGCTCCGGAAAAGGTTTCAAGGGCGTCTATGACCGGAACACCAAAAAGGTTCTGACCTTCTCAGACACCCTGAAGGGGACGAAGGAGGGGATAGAACGGGATATCGATATGGATGATCCGGCTCTGGAGACGGAGATCGGCAGCGCGGCAAAAGCCCAGCTCCTGGAAGAAATTGAACTTTTGGATGGCGCCAGCGCGGAATTTGACATGGAGCTTGTATCCAAAGGAGAGCTGTCTCCGGTATTTTTCGGCTCGGCATTGACGAATTTCGGTGTTGAGACCTTTTTGCAGCATTTTCTTCAGATGACATCAGCGCCGCTGACCCGCAATTCCGATCAGGGACCCATTGATCCCTTCGGAGAAGAGTTCTCGGCTTTTGTGTTCAAGATTCAGGCCAACATGAACAAGGCGCACCGGGATCGGATTGCCTTTATGCGCATCTGCTCCGGCAAATTCGAAGCCGGCATGGAGGTCACGCACATCCAGGGTGGACGGAAGCTGCGCCTGTCCCAGCCCCAGCAGATGATGGCTCAGGAGCGCAAGATCATTGAGGAGGCCTATGCCGGAGATATTATCGGCGTGTTTGACCCGGGCATTTTTTCCATTGGAGACACACTGACGACCTCTCCGGATAAATTTGCCTTCGAGGGAATACCCACCTTCGCGCCGGAGCATTTTGCCAGGGTACGGCAGTTGGACACCATGAAGCGGAAACAGTTCGTCAAGGGCATCACCCAGATTGCCCAGGAGGGCGCCATCCAGATCTTCCAGGAGCACAACAGCGGCATGGAGGAGATCATTGTAGGCGTGGTGGGCGTGCTGCAGTTTGACGTGCTCAAATATCGCCTGGAAAATGAGTATAACGTAGATATCCGGCTGGAGAATCTGCCCTATGAGCATATTCGCTGGATCGAAAATAGGGACATCGACCTGGACAAGCTGTCCGGAACCTCCGATATGAAGAAAATCCGGGATCTCAAGGGTAATCCGCTGCTCCTCTTCGTAAACAGCTGGAGCGTAGGCATGACTCTGGATCGCAACAAAGATCTCGTACTCTCAGAATTTGGTAGAAATTAAAGGCTGGTTTGACGAAACAAGACCTGGGTTAATTTGCGGCGAAGGGACGCAGATTCGGCAGACGCATGGTTTACAAAACAGTGAAAGGGACACCTTTTCATCGGGGCGTCACTT
>CABQGZ010000713.1 GCA_902463835.1 uncultured Lachnospiraceae bacterium | reverse complement strand
CTCTGAAGAAGGGGGACGTGCTGGTTGTGATCTCAAGAGGCGGCAAGACGGCGGAGCTTTTGCCTGTCATAGCGGCATGTGCCGGGCGGGGGGCGAGTCTCATTGCGGTCACAGAGAATCTTAAGTCTCCGCTGGCGGAGGCGGCGGATGTGATCCTGCCCCTCTATATTAAGAGGGAGAGTGACAAATACAACATGATGGCCACGTCCAGCTATATGGCTACCATAGCCCTCTGTGACGCGCTGTTGGTTGCGCTGATGGAGGAGATGGATTATCAGAAGGAACAATTTGCTTCCATCCATCCGGGGGGTGCGGTGGGTGCGCGGCTCAACGGGTGACAGAAAAGAGATATCCCCGCGCGTAAGGCGCGGGATAGTCTATAAAAAATATTTTCAGGAGGATTATAAAATGGAATTCAAGGTTTATCAGAAGGAATTGGAACTGCAGTCAAGAGGGTGGATCCCCACCTTCCATGATGTGTCAAAGGAAGTGCGGGAGATCGTGGAAGCGTCCGGCATTAAGAATGGAACCGTGGCCATCGTATCCCACCACACCACCTGCTCCGTTATGGTACAGGAGTGTTCCCACGATATCGACTCCTTTGATCTGGAGTATTTGCAGCATGATCTTTTAGATATCATGCGCAAGTTTATCCCGGATTTTATGGAGGAGCATCAGTACCGTCATCCGGGACCGATCCATGCCCAGTTTGGCCGCTACGTAAATGAGCCCGGCGATTACAGCAGTATGAATACCGACGGACATCTGCGCAGCGTGTTCTTTGGCAGAAGTGAGACCATGACCATCAAGGACGGGGTTCTGGACGGCGGTGAATTCGCCCATGTGTATTTCATTGACTGGGATCATGTCATCGCAAGGCACAGACAGCTGAACATTACCGTGATGGGAACCACCGGGGAGGTGGAGGATCGCAAGTGGAATGACGGTCAGGTGATTGACACGCGTCATAAGTTTACAGAGGAAGAGAAGGCTTACGACGTTCATTATACACTGCAGCAGGAGAGATAGCAGTATGAGGAGCAGGAAAGCGGAAGAACCTGGTGCGAGGGGCACTTATCGCACAGAAAAGGATTCCATCGGTGCGAAAAATGTGCCCGAGGATGTGTACTATGGCGTACAGACATTGAGAGCTGCGGAGAATTTTCACATCACAGGGCTGAACATGCATCCGGAGATCATTAACAGTCTGGCATATATCAAGAAGGCAGCAGCGATCACCAACCTGGAGGTGGGGCTTCTGGATAAAGACATCGCGGAAGCGATTGTCAGGGCCTGTGACGAGATCCTGGAAGGAAGATTCCATGAATTTTTTATTGTAGATCCGATACAGGGAGGCGCGGGAACGTCTTTGAACATGAATGCCAACGAGGTCATTGCCAATCGCGCCATCGAGCTTCTGGGCGGACAGAAGGGAGACTATTCCGTCGTTCACCCCAATGACCATGTGAACTGCGGTCAGTCCACCAACGACGTTGTCCCGACCGCGGGAAAAATGACGTCCCTAAGGCTCTTAAAAAAATTGAAAAAAGAGCTTTATCGGCTGTATGATGTGCTGGTGGAAAAATCAAAGGAATTTGACCATGTCATCAAGATGGGACGCACCCAGATGCAGGATGCGGTGCCGATCCGGCTCGGCCAGGAATTTCAGGCGTATTCCGTGGCCATCCGCCGGGATATCAATCGGATGGAAAAGGCGATGGATGAGATGCGCTCCCTCAACATGGGAGGGACGGCAGTGGGAACCGGTTTGAATGCGGATGAAACGTATTTAAAGCGGATTGTGCCAAACCTCACGGAGGTCTCTGGCATGAATTTTGTACAGGCGTTTGATCTGATTGACGCGACGCAGAACCTGGATTCCTTTGTGTCGGTGTCTGGTTCCGTGAAGGCCTGCGCAGTCACGCTGTCCAAGATGGCCAATGATCTGCGTCTGATGTCTTCCGGACCCAGAGCTGGATTTGGAGAGATCAATCTCCCGGCGAAACAAAACGGCTCCTCCATCATGCCGGGCAAGGTGAACCCGGTGATCCCGGAGGTGGTGAACCAGGTTGCGTTTAACATTATCGGCAATGACGTGACGATCACAATGGCAGCAGAGGCAGGCCAGCTGGAACTGAATGCATTTGAACCGATCATCTTCTATTGTATGTTCCAGTCCATCGATACATTGGCATATGCAGTACATACATTTGTAGACAATTGCGTATCCGGAATCACGGCGAATGAGACGAGATGCCGGTATCTCGTGGAAAACAGCGTAGGCATTATCACCGCCATATGTCCGCATGTGGGATACCAGGTGGCAGCGGATATCGCCAAGGATGCCCTAAAGAGCGGAGAATCCGTGCGAACCTTGATATTGCGGGCAGGGCTGATGTCGGAGGAGGCTCTGGACAGCATTTTAGAGCCGGTGAATATGACAGAGCCTGGAATCTCAGGAAAGGAATTGCTGAAAAAACGCTGAATGGCGCGGGCTGAACTGTTGTAACTGTTGCAAATAGTACTGTTGCAAATGACTGTTGCAAATGGCAAAATTAACAGTTGACAGATCAGGTATAGCTGCGTATAATTGACAAGGTAAAAGAAAATAAAAGTTCTTCGGGGCAGGGTGACTTTTTCGGAATGACGTGACGGGGTATCTGGCGAGAGACAATCGAGCCCGGTACATCGAATGACAGATTCCGAGAACAGAATTCCCGACCGACGGTGATTCCTTTGTGGGATAAGTCCGTGAGCGGCTTTTGGCCGTTGATTTGGTGTGAATCCAA
>CABQGZ010000712.1 GCA_902463835.1 uncultured Lachnospiraceae bacterium | reverse complement strand
CTCGTAGACGACCTCCATAAAATCCTTTGGCCCGTTGCCAGTCAGGGAGATAATGGCTTCCTTCACCTCCAGGGCGTTGCCCACCGCATTGCCCAGGGGCTGATCCATGTCTGTGATAACGGCTACAGTCTGTTTTCCCGCACCGTTGCCAATACGCACCATCTCACGGGCTAAGGCAAAGGCGTCCGCCTCCTCCTTCATGAAAGCGCCGTTGCCGGTCTTTACATCCAGCACAATGGCGTCGGAGCCGGCAGCCAGCTTTTTGCTCATGATACTGCTGGCAATCAGGGACATCTGATCCACGGTGGCTGTCACATCCCGGAGGGCGTAGAGCTTTTTATCCGCCGGAGCCAGATTGGCAGTCTGACCCATGATAGCCATTTTGATGGTGTTCACATTCGTAAGAAAGGCCTCTTCGGAGAGCTCTGTAGTAAAACCCGGAAAGCACTCCAGTTTATCGATGGTGCCGCCGGTGTGGCCCAGGCCACGACCGGACATTTTCGCCACCGGAATCCCCAGAGCAGCTACCATAGGTGCAAGCACCAGAGAGGTCTTATCTCCCACGCCTCCAGTGCTGTGCTTGTCTACCTTAACGCCCTGAATATCAGAGAGATCCAACACATCGCCGCTGTCCCGCATGGACAGCGTCAGCTGCAGGGTCTCCTCCTCATTCATCCCGCGAAAGCAGATTGCCATCATCATAGCTGACATCTGATAGTCCGGGATATCGCCTCTGGTATAGCCCTTTATCATAAAAGAAATTTCTTCCTTCGTCAGTGGTTCTCCCTGCTTTTTCTTCTGTATCAGATCATACATCCGCATGCTCTTGTACCTCCTGTGCATATTTAAGGCTGCAGACCGGCCAGGAAAAGTTCGTAAAAATCGTCTTCTCCCTGCAGCTTTGGAGAGTTTTCTCCGCCGCCGTTGGTGCTCCGGCGCATGGTGGCATAGAACTCTTCTCCGGCCTGGATCAGATCCATCTCGTATATCTCATAGCCGTGAGCTCTGGCAATGTGGCAGAAGGCTTCTACGGGCGCTTTTTCTGCTCTGGTGGACAGAAGGGCTGTCTTCAGCGATTCGTTTTCCAGGGCTTCCTTTTGCAGTGCGTCAAGTTGTTCCATGAGTTCCATGGTGATCACATCCTTTCATTGATGTGATTATTATACTCCATAGGTGGGGGGATCACAAGAAAAAAAAGATTCTTTTTCCATATTTTGGCACAAGGGACGCACAGGGGGAGGTGGCCCCATAGCAGATGCGCTAGGGCCGCCCAGGAGAAAAGGTGGCCCCATAGCAGACGCGCTAGGGACGCCCATGAGAAAAGGTATCCCCATAGCAGACGCGCTCTCGCTCCGTGCACAAACGTAGCGGACACTAACCTCGCAGGCCACTTCATGGCCCGCTCGCTAAGTGCCGACGTTTTGCAAGGGTCTGATATGGGGATACCTTTTCTCCTAGGCTGTGTTACTGGCTAGTCGAGGGAGTGAGGCACTTTTCTCCTAGGCTGCGTTACCGGCTAGCCAAGGAAATGACGAGTTTTCCTCTTAAGGTACGTCTATTAATTACCAGAGAATATGGCATTTCTCCCTTGCTATGCGTTACTAGCAGGCAAGAAATAAGATTCTTTTCCCCTGATCCAAGTTAATCTCTTAATGGTTATCATAATTATGCGCATAAAAATGACAAAAAACACGTCCGATAATGCAGCATTAAAAAACTCTACCACTATCAGGCGTGTACATAAAAGCGCGAACCCAAAAGCAATGTTACCAGATTATCAGCAAATATTCCACTACATTGCAAGCAATCTAAACTACAGCACAAAAAAGAAAAGATTTCCAGGCAGGCCAATAACGTAGCCCGAGAGAAAGGGTATCCTTTCCCTTGGGCGGCCCTTTCGCGACTCCCTGGAACCGCCCTTTCCTAGCTCTTTAGAACGGATTCTCCGTCGGATACATCATCCCCGCCGGCTGATTAAAGTTAATATCCTCCATAGGCACCCCAATATATTTGAAGACCTCAAACAGCGCCTTCCCATAATGTCCGAAAGCCACTGCCCCATGGTGAGGATAATTCTTCTCGATCAGCACATGGCGATAGAACCGCCCCATCTCCGGGATGGCAAATACACCGATACTGCCAAAGGATCTGGTAGCTACCGGAAGCACCTCGCCCTGAGCCACGTAGGCCCGCAGCTTGCTGTCGGCGGTGGACTGAAGACGGAAGAAGGTAATATCCCCTGGAAGAAGGTCTCCCTCCAAAGTGCCGTTTGTCACTTCCACCGGCAGACTTCTTGCCATGATCATCTGATACTTCATCTCGCAGCTGGAAAGCTTGCTGGAGCAGGTATTTCCACAGTGGAAGCCCATGAAGGTATCCGTGTGCCTGTAGCTGAACTGATCTTTTATGGACTCTTCGTACATGTCCTTTGGCACGGAATTGTTGATATCCAGCAGCGTTACCGCATCCTCACTGATGCAGGTTCCGATGAATTCGCTCAGCGCGCCGTAGATGTCTACCTCGCAGGATACGGGGATTCCTCTGCCGGTGAGACGGCTGTTCACGTAACAGGGAACGAAACCGAACTGAGTCTGGAACGCAGGCCAGCATTTTCCGGCGATGGCCACATACTCCCGGTAGCCCTTGTGAGCCTCCACCCAATCCAGCAGAGTCAGCTCATACTGAGCCAGCTTGGCAAGGATCTCCGGCTTCTTGTTGCCTGCGCCCAGCTCTGCTGCCATGTCGGCCGCCACCTGAGGAATACGCTCGTCGCCCGCATGGTTGTTGAA
>CABQGZ010000711.1 GCA_902463835.1 uncultured Lachnospiraceae bacterium | reverse complement strand
GGCTCGTTGTGTGCGCTGTTCAGCCACACGCACGAACCGTTCCGCCTTGGTTTCTTTTTGCCTCAATGTTCAAGACCTCCTTACGCAATTTCCTGCTCACCCCAACGAATACTGAAATGGCCTTCTTCGTCCACGTCGCGGTATAGCAGCAGCGATTTCAGATCGTAGTCCACTCCGAACTGCTCGTAAATATCATCCATGTCCATCTCGTCGCCCTTCATAAAGAGATTTAGCTTCTCTTTTGCCAGTATCATCTGCATCAGGTTGGACTCAATACTCTGGGCATAAGTCAGAAAATAGATGTCCTTCCAGTCCACGGAATTGAAGCGGATGAAGCGCATATAGAACTGGCTCATACGGGAGTTATTATAGTGCAGTTCCGGGATGATAACCTTGTTGACGAACTCAAAGTTGACCGAGCTGGGTAAGCTCTGCTGCGTACATAACAAAATGCCGTTTTCACTCTTGCGGAGTGTTTGCCGTAATGCCCTGCGTTTCGCAAGGGTAGTTGTCGTGCCGGTCACGATAAAAAGCGGTCGGTCGGGAAACGCCTCACGCAAAGCTGCCGCATAGGCATCCAGTACCACCTTGTGACGTACACCTATGGCAACGATCTCATTGGGCCAACTGCCGGTAAGTTGAATCGCTTTCTGAAGCTTTCCGGGGAGCTCACCGGTATACTCTGAGACGGTATTAGGCGCTGCACTGATCCGCAGCAGAAGTGTGATCTGCTGGATGATCCACAGCATGGCATCTTTCCGCGCATTATTCGTCGAGGCAAAATAGTTCCGGCGCATGGTGTGAAATTCCTTGACCGCCTGCACCCAGACGTCCTTTTCTTCTTGGAAAAACATAATCGGCTCCTGATGGATACGCTTGATCTTCTTGCCTGTTACCTCCTCAAACGTGCGGGTGATCACAGTCTTGGCGAGGATGTCGCGCAGAATATCCGCATTATAGACATCCTGTGTGCGCTGCCCAACACCGAATACGGTGATCTTCTCCGGCAGGTGTGAGTTGGCGAACAGCGTATAGCCACGGCGATAGGCCGGGATCGGCTGACCGAGCCACGGGTTCGCTTCCTGCGTCGTCGTGCCATCCTTATCATAGTGATAGATAATGGGGCACCAGGAGATCATATTGACAGAATTATTGTAGAGCAATTCCATCTGCGGCGCGAACTCGGAAATATTATTCCGCGTACTGGTGCCTGTAGTCAGCAGCTTGGAAGAACAACGTCTGAAGCAGGACAGCACCGCCTTGGTGCGGCTGCTGTACGGGTTGCAGATTTCATCGCTTTCATCCAGCACGAGGCAGGTCTTTCGGCTATGGATCTTCAGCCATTTTTTGATCTGCCTGTGGTACTTGCACAGCGCGTTGAAGGTCATCAGGACAAAATCGCCGGGCTTGATCCGATCCAGATCCCGCAGCCGTTCCACGAACACATAGGATATATCATAATTGGGCAGCACCACATCCCAGTTGTTGCGGATGGAGATGGCCGGTGAAATGACCCATGTGTTGCGGTAGCCCTGTTTCTCCATACGGTATTTCCCGTAGGCGATGCCGGCTATGGTCTTGCCGGAACCCTGTTCCCACTGCAGCAGCGTATAGTACTTTTGCAGCGCAAGGTTCAGGTCGTGGAGCTGGGTATCGTTCAGCAGGATCTCTTCCTCGTTTTCCGAATCCCACAGCCAGAAATCATCCAGCCATTCCCCAATCTTGGCATCCTGACTCATTTCAGAGAAAGACTGGCTCTGTATCAGATAGTCATTTCGCTTTTTACGCAGCAGCCGTTCATAGCCCGGAAGCGTCTTACCATGCAGTACCGCATTGTAGGCCGGAACAGGCCGGCGCATTTCAGCGGTCATACGACGCCGTGCCGCCGCACTATACCCTTTATATACGAAAGCATAGTCCTGCTTGACGAGACGGATCTCATCGTGTTCCGGCCGACGGTGCTGGCTCCTGAGCGTCTGGCGGAGATAATGCAGTACCTTTGCCTCAGTCAGTCGCCGGCTGCACCACTCTTCGTACTTCATATCCGGTGGCTGTGTTTCGGTATAAAACCGGTGCAGATACTCACAGCACTTGGCGTAACGGTCTTTCAAAGCGGGATGTATCTTGATCTGGTACAGCATCTTTTCCACCGTATATGTGAACGATTCGGACGTCTGACGCTCCTTTGCCAGTTCCCGCAGGATCTTGGCGCGATTCTCCTTCAGCATGGCCTTTGGCATTTGCAGCAGTGTCATGTGGATCGTCTGTGCCGCGCCATCATAGATGCCGCCGGAAAGGTCGGTATCCATCTCTGTGTGGTATCGGGCCGGCGTTTCGGTATCTGTACTCTTCTTTTGCCAGAATTGCAGCTTCACAGGGAAGCGCGGAACACCCATCTGGGTAAAAGCGTTATCCGGCAGCAGGGCTTGACCAAGAAAGCGGAAGCGAGCCTCCATCTTCCGGATTATCGACTTGTCCGAAAAAGAATCTGCCAGAAAAGAACAGGGTACGATCAGGGCCAGGATGCCCAGTGGCTTCAGAAGCTCGGACGCTTTCAAGCAGTAATAGAGCTGCGACAGGTGTTCTCTGCCATCCTCTGCAAACCATCTCAGATTGAAGGGCGGGTTTCCAACCACATAATCGAAGCGTACCTGCGGCGTATAATTACGGATATCTTTATTGACCAGATTGGCCTCCGGGTAGAGGAACGACGCCACCTTGAATGCCTTGGTATCCAGTTCACACCCGTAGACATTGGCTTCCACCGGCATTACGTTGAAGAAGTTCCCCATCCCGCA
>CABQGZ010000710.1 GCA_902463835.1 uncultured Lachnospiraceae bacterium | reverse complement strand
CGTTTTACTTCGACAGGTATCCGTTCTCCAGACAACATTTCTCTCCCAAAGAAATATGCCGCATACGGATTCTTCTGCGTAATTGCGCACTCCAGCAGTTCCAGTGCTTTTTCGGAATCAGGCTCAATAAGCTCTCCTTGAAGCAATGTCTTCCCCAGCAAATACTGTGCATATTGATTTCCATGCTCTGCAGACCGCTCCAGCCAGAGGACTCCCTCCGAAGTATTCTGCGGAATTTCTTTCCCCTGCAAATAGGTTTTCCCCAGCAAGTATTGGGCATAATCATGCTCCTTTTCCGCTGCCTGCGCCAGGTAGTCTATAGCTTTTTCCGGATTTCTGTCTGGGTAATCTATTCTGAGCAGCAGTTTACCAAGGCCATACATAGCATCTGCATTCCCAAAATCCACCGCCTTTGCAAAGTATTCAGCAGCCAAGTTGAAATTCATATCTGTCCCTGTGCCCGTCAAATTCATGCTGCCGAGGCGATAATATAACCTATCATCGGCCTTCGTCTGCTCGATACGCAGAAATCCCTGATACGCTAGTGCATTCCATTTTTGAGCCGCAGCTGCATCTACAGCAGTCCCGCACCCATCCGCGTACATTTTTCCAAGCTGATATTGCGCGTAAGCGTTCGGCCTTTTTTCATCCGCAGCCGCTATGGTGAACAATTTGAATGCGCGAGTATCATCTTTTTCTACACCTTGTCCCCGATAGTATTGCCCTCCAAGAGAGTAAGCCGCAAGCGAATTCCCGGAAGCCATTGCCTTTGCAAACCACTCTGCGGATTGTTTATAGTCCTGCTCTATACCATGCCCAAGCGCATACAGCTTGCCAATCCGGTACTGCCAGTAGCCTTTCTTCTTGTCTGTCTGCTCCATTTGCAGGAAGGCATTATAGGCACGAGAGAACCAGTGCTGCGCCATTGCTTTATCCATACAACCTCCCAAACCAGACAGGTACATTTTTCCTAAGTCATACATCGCCAAACCATTGCCCGCTTCCACCCCTCGCGCCATGAGCGTAAGGGCTTCCGCATAATCTGGCTGCCGCTCCTTCGTCCCATAAAGGGACTCCCTAGCCGCCTGGTATTGCTCTGACCACCAGCTCCCACTTTTCTTCACTGGCAGCGGATCGTTTCCAGCTGAATGGTACTTTTGTGATTCTACTTCTGGTATGCTATCTGGCATATCTATTTCCTCTAATGGTAAAACGACAGGTAATTCATCACCAGCATCTGGAACCACTTTAGGAAAGATAGGAGCCAGATTCTCTTGTGCGGCAATTTCTTCTGCAGAAATCAGAGGTGCATCTGGGGAGATGTTCAACGCCTCACGAATGATGATATTCTTGATGGCATGGAATGTCTTATTCTGTGATAGAGGAACACGCTTCTCCGCACTTTCCTGATAGGTCTGTACAACCAGATCACGCTGGTCGTACCACAGTGCATACAGCCTGCCAAACCTTTCATCCTTCATCAATTCATCCATAATTGCATTGACCAAATTTCTGGCAGTTGCAGGCAAGTACCCATATACTTTTTTACCTTTGGTCGCCTGCAGCCTTGCGGCAAGCTGACGCAGCGTCAGCGCTACAGTATCATCACGGTAAGGGTTTTCATTCAAATCAGCAACAATTTGAGTAACCAAAGTTTTCACGTCCGCATTGAATTCATTGCGATACCTGGTTTGCGTATCATAAATCTGAATTAGATCCTGATGGAATATCGCTCTGGCAAAAGCAGATTTCAAATTGAGCAGACCTTGTTTGGTCATGTACGGCTCTTTCCCCACAGAATAGGAAATGATATGGCAATGCGGATGATGGCCCTCATTATGAAATGCCGCATACCATCGCAGGTCTTCAATAGGGATACCCATGGCCTTTGCAAGTTCGTCGGCCTGCTCTCGAAGCATATCTCGCCATACTTCGCCCTTTTCAAATCCGAGTCTGGCCGCATCTTCCCGCCGCAGTGACAGTATCTGTGTCATCAAAATACCGTCGTGATCTGCCACCTCTTTGGCCACCTGTTTCAGATTGATTGGCACATCCGCATCAGTGAACAGCCCATGGGAACCAAAGCGCTGGACACGGGGACGGTTTGCAATGTATTGAACATACTTTTCACGAGTATCAATTCGATCAACATTTTCCTCTATACTATGCGTAATGAACTCCGAAGCATTCCCTTGCGTCGGGCCATGTAAGTAGTCTTGATATTCATAGCTGTCAGCAGTATCCGGAAAATCCTTTAGAAGCTGCTCGATCATCTTCTTTTGCTGAACGGATACAGGAAGGGATTTCCAGCTGTCATCTATTTTCTCTACGCCATCTCGTTTGGCAATGTACTTCACCAAATTCTGATTATGATTTCTCGTCCCCGGTTTCAGATATCTCCATTTGAGGATGATCTTCGCCACAAATGATCACCTCAATCTCTCTGGAACCGAACAATATCATCAAAATTTAAGGAGCCATTGATCGCTTTTACATCATCCACACACATTCCTCTGACCTCTCGCAGTGTCCGCTCATCAATATCATTTGCGGCAGCAATGATGTGCTGGAGGATAGCCAACTCCACTGTATTCTTAAAAAGCAGATTGGCAAGCCGATGTTCCAGAGATCCCAACGCTCCCTTCATCGTGGAGATCACAATGTTGGGAAGATAGCCACTATAGTCCTTGGCGTTCAAAAATCCAATATAGAACTGTATCGCCGCATCAATAAATTCAGACCTGCTCCTGTATCCATGAAGCTTATACTGCTTCTCAACCAATTCCGCAGTTTTGGGCTGCACATAGGCAG
>CABQGZ010000709.1 GCA_902463835.1 uncultured Lachnospiraceae bacterium | reverse complement strand
TGTCTTTCCAATCGAACTGCGAAGAAAAGGTATCTTATCAAACTATATTTTTTATATTGACGGAGATACACAGGAGCCGGTCTGGGATCAGCCGCTGTCCGTCGGTTGTCTGTGGAGCAATGGCGACTGGGCGAAGCAGGGGCAGAAGGTTCGCCTGGAAGGAGCCGTTTTTCATGATAAGGCGGAGGAGGAGAAAAGAGGGGTTGCATATGACATTCTGGTAAAATTTGACGACCAATTCTTTGAGCCATCGAATATTGTTCCGCCGGGAGAGCTTAGAGAAAATATGGTGTATAAAGTATTATACGCCGCCAAGAAGGATGGAACCGGATGGGATCACAATGGGGAAAAACCAGATGGAGAAAACTATGATCTAGAGATGCGGCAAAGCGCCGCAGACCAGCTCCTATATTATGAGAGACTGGAGGATCTGAAGTCCGCCGGAAAGATTTGCGTTGGAGCTTTGTTGGAAGTGCGGGGAATGGCGGAAACGCATATGAATCACCTGAATTTCTTTTTAGAGGGTGCGGTCAGACAGGATTGCCAATCTGGCTATGTGTATATGATAACGACAGCTTACCGCATCTGGACTGCAGAGGATGTAAGCGGTCTGGTTGCGGAAGCAACGAAAAAGGCTGTGGAAGAACTGACGGATCAGGATTACGATGCATGGATAAAGAACGCCAATTTCCCTACGTTGGGAGACAATTCCGAAGAGATTAAGAAGAGCTATCAGGATTACCCAAAGGCCAGCCATGTACTTGATTATGGTGAGAGTGAGGGATTGCGCAATGCAAAGAAGGCTTCCTATGGCGAAGAAACCTGGGATTATGGCTCAGGCTCTGTTTCCTTGATAGATTCCTGTCTTGTGGTGGAAACCGTGGCGTCCGTCACAAAAAGCACTGCCCAGATGGACAATGGCAGCAGTAAGAAAAATTATAACCTGAATGAAGGACAGCGTGTGGTGGATTATGTACTTCACCCAACGATAAAGTGCAGTACCAGTGGAACGGATCTTCAGGAATCAGCGTTTGTTACAAGCGTCATCATGGAAGATACACTGCCGAAGGAGCTTACCTACATAGAAGGAACGTCTCATTGGAAAGGAACGTATCAGCAGGCACCGGGCTGCGATATCGCCGGTACGGTTACCGGAGGAATGAAAAAGGAACCTGAGGTAAGAAAAAATGATGACGGAACCACAACCCTGAGATGGACACTGGAAGATCTGGAGGTGAGAGGAAGCGGTGATATTCCTCTGGGAGATATTCATTTTTCCTGTAGGATTGGAAAGGAAGGACAACCGGGGGATGTAAAAAACGGCCAGGTGATCAATAATACGGTAACGATCCGGAGTACCAACGACCTGCGTGAGTGTAAGCTGGAATACAACAATATGTCCCAATATGGGATCGGGGTTCAGAAGACCAGCGCAGTCTCCTTGGTGAAGCTGGCGGATCAATCGGTAGTTGATTGGTGGGAACCCATGGGCTTTCAGATGAGTGTTGGCAATAACAGCGGAAACGATATCAACGACGCAGTTATTGTGGATACGCTGCCTTATAAGGGCGATGCTGCGGGGAGTATCTTTGATGGAAGTCTGGGGGTTACCGGGTACAGCGTAAATATCCAGAAAGTGGGGACAGACACGGGAACGCTGGCGCAATTTGTGCCTTATCTTGTGACGGGTGCTGATAATACGATAAGCAAAGTAGAAGATGTGTCGGAATACTGGCATGAAAATGAGAGCGGTGAGCTGGAAGCAACAGGTTTGGAATATACGGATGGCAATATGATTGCAGATTATGGAGGAACAACGGCATATCTCTACTATGATTTGGATGAATATAAGGATTTTACCCTGGAGGTGGAGATCTATAATCCCTATGCAAACGAGTCGGGGATACGTGGCGGAGCCTGGATCGGCTTTCACGGCGATCCAACGAAAACCTGGAGAGAGCAGGGCGTTATGTTCAGTATCGGGGAGAAGAATGCGGTTAAAGTAGTCGGCTGCTATGGGGACAGAGATGGAATTTATGCGTGTAGGGATGGGTGGTTTGCGTTCCCAGAGAGCGCAGACTGGCATGAGCCGGGCTGGCAGAAGCTTAAGCTGGAAGTGAAAAACGGGAAAATAGATTTTTACGTGGATGTGAATGGCAGCTGGGTACTGGCGTGGAATCAAGGAACGCTCACATATGGAGATTGGTATAACGGAGGAAAGATCTTTTTAGCCGCCACAAACAAAGGAACTAAGTTTCGGAACTTTAAGATAACGGGAACCCCCTTATCAGGACAAAATGCCACAAAGCAGTATGAGTTTTATTATACCACGGATCCCCAGTATAAGGGATTGCGCAGCAATTATTATACGGATATCTATCCAGACGAAACAGGAGAAGCGTTTGACTTCGACAGTAAAGGATGGACAAAGCTCACATTTACAGATCAGTATGAGACGGAGAAACAGGGGTATCGTTGTACAAATCTCCCGGAGAATCTTGAAGAAGGAAGGCAGATTACAGCCATTGTCGCAAAGGGGAAAATGGAGGCAGGTCAGGTGCTGAAAATGCACATTACGCTGGAATTGCCGGAAGGAAAACCGGGTGATTGTCTGATAAACTACCTGTCGCTTGATAATCTGCAGTCTTCTGCCAGAAGTTCTGTGGTTAGCCGCACCCTGGAGGGCCTGACATGGATGGATAAGAACTACAATGGAATTCAGGACGAAGAGAAATTGACAGACCAGGGACTGCTTTCCGGTGTGAAAGTATCTCTGCTGAAGCTTAGGGAAGGCGGCGACCCCACCATAGAG
>CABQGZ010000708.1 GCA_902463835.1 uncultured Lachnospiraceae bacterium | reverse complement strand
ATCCGTATCTCCCGTCTTGGGGGAATTGCTCTCCTGGGAATTGTCGGAATCATTCTCATCTGTCTTACCATCATCCGTATTCCCATCATCCGTTTTCCCATCGTCAGTTCCGTCGTTCTTGTCATCCGAAGAACTTGTTTTGGGTTCTAACTGATTTCTTGCGTTTGCCAGTGCCGCAACCATATCGTCGACGATCTTCTGCCCCTCTTCCGACAAGGTTTCATCCTGCATCACTGCCTCGGCTCTCGCCAGTACCGCCTTAAATACAGCTACGCTTTCCTCCGTGTACTTGTTCAGATCCAGCTCTTTCACGCTGTTCAGGAGATATTCCAGCGTACTCTTATCGGCTTTCAACCGCAGATTGCCCATAGCCTCAACCAAGGCACCCCAGGCTTCATCTACCTCCGGCTGGAATGCGTTTCCGTCATCCATTACCGCCTGTCCTGCTTCCTTCGCCGCAAGGAATTCCGCCTGACCTGCTTCCACGTATTTCGTCAAGTCGATTCCGTCTGCCAGTTCCAGTGCCATCTGAAGATCACGCTTATCTGCCGCTTTCATATTCAGGGCATGAATCGCACGCATAAGCTTCACCGTTGCATCCATGATCTCCTCATAGGTTGCGTCGTCGTTGTCCATCACTACATCGCCTTCAGCAATCGCCTCTGTAAATAAGTTCTTTACTGCCTCGATTACATCCTCCGTATCACCAGCAGCCACATAGCCTTTTGCCATATCCAGGTAGTACTTTAACGTTTTCTTGCTGGGCTTTTCCTGCTCTGTCTCGCCTTTTTCTACGGTGTAGGTCTCGCCCGCTGTGGTTGCGAAGGAAATGGTCTTCTCATCCGGCCACTTTTCTACCTCGCCCTTTGTTACTTTTACAATATTTCCCTTGGAATCTCTTACAGTTGCTCCCTCTGCCCAAGGTACGACCAGAGTCATATCCTGTCCTTTTTCACTAGTAATTGTTACATTCTTTGCTTCCTGTGCTGCTCCATCGTATTCCGCTGAAATGGTGAACGCACCTTTTGCACGCAAGTTCGCAAACTTCGCGTCTTTGTCTGCATACCAGTTAGCGAAGATCTTTGTAATTCCCTTATCACTTGCCAGCATCATGCTGTTGATTGCCTCTGTTGCACCCGCCTTTTCTACTCCGTGCTGTCCGTCCACAATTCGCAGATTTGCTGCCATACTGGTGGATACTGCCTGATACAAGTTGTTGATCACTGTATCAATATCATATCGCATTTTCACAACATCCGGATAAACTCTTGGGAAGTTGTTTGCATTGTTCCATGCTGTTGCTACACCAACATTTGCATTTGTATCAAATGTATCAATGGTATTTCTTGCAATCTGCAGTTCTTCCGGAGAAGAGAAATATCCGAGGCTGTCTCCTGGCAGGAAATAATCTAACATTACAATGTTCGAATATTTGGATCCCCAGAATTGGAAATCGGTTTTTCCGCCTTCTTTATCCATTCTCTCTTCCGCTAAGCCATATACAGTTTTTCCATCAACCGTCCATGTGGGCTTTACAGATATATCTTCATAAATTTCTTCCCATACCGGACGCTTGTCTTCGTCCACTCCCAGAGTTTTACTCATGGAAAGTACGTTCTTAAATACATTCTGCATGGTCGCAAGCTCGATTGCAGGATTCTTACCCTGATAGCCTTCACACCAGCCTCCATACATTGTGTATTTTCCATCTTCCTTTACAAGCCATGCTTCATAGAGATTTGCACATTTTTTCAAATATTCATAAGATGTTTCCAAAATAGAATCATCCAGTGTGTAATCATAATAGGAGGTGAACAGGTAGCTGTTATATCCGGCGCCTAAGCACTCATTGATATATACATTATCTGTGGTAGAGCCCCACGGGCCGATTCCCAGCGGATATAAAAGTGCATCCTGAATTCCGTTTACCGGATCAATGTCACCCTCTGCAATATTTTTATCTACCACCTGGGAATTGATTTTTCTAAGCTCTGCTGTGGATGCTGCGCGCTTTTCGCCCGACTCCATATAACTGAACATGGCATCTGCTGCAGGCAGACTCAATTCGGTTCTGTTACTGGAATTCACTCCGTAGAAGGTGGACATAAAGTTGTAGTTCAAATGCCAGTCACCATGCCAGCCCGGCGTATCATTTACCCGCCATACACCATAGATTCCAGGTGCAATCTTTCCTTCACGTATGGTACTTCCCAGAATATACTGTGCTCCGTAATAATACTTCTGAATCTGGTTCAGCTTCTGATCCTCTGTTCCGAAATCTACATAGGAAGCGCTCCAGTATTCTTTCCACCATTCCTGTCTTGCGGCGTTTAAAGCAGTGACGTCTTCTTCACTGGTAACTGTTGCCAGCAATGCTTCTGCTTCCTCTGCCGGCTCTGACTCACCTTCCCAAAGAGCACCTGTGTTTGTATAGGTTCTGCAGCCGCCACCTGCTGCTGTCACAATATATACTTTCTTTCCCGGCTCCAGAACGAATTTTAAAGTTCCTTTTCCGGCTGCTGCATCAGACTCTGCTTCCACAACATCTGCTCCGATTACCGTGGTGGACAATGCTGCTTTTGATCTCCAGGAATTGGGATCTGTGGGATGTCGTAAATCAGACGTACGTGTTATGGTTAAGCTGTCTGCGTCATTTGCTGCGGAAATCGGCCGAAGGTCTGTGCGGTTATTATAGGCCCATGTTTCTGTTTCAAACATCACCGCCTTTTCGCCTTTTGACTCTAATTCCGTCACCATAATATTTTTATCAGAAGAAACCCATGTTTTCATCTCTGTGGGGGTATGGGTCAGTACCTGCT
>CABQGZ010000707.1 GCA_902463835.1 uncultured Lachnospiraceae bacterium | reverse complement strand
TTAAATGTAATTCCGGCAGCTACGGAAAAAAATAACCTTTCTGTAGCAGAGCCAATGAAGCTGTCTGTAGGAAGCTTTCATCTAATAATACCAAATGGAACAGATCCTCAGCTTCTGGCTCAAACGCTTCGCATTGTGAAGGAGTTGGAATGTTAGGGGATATCACAGCCGCCGATGAAATCTATATCGTAACAGGCAGAACGGATATGCGGAAATCCATTGACGGGCTGTGTGCTATTGTAGAGGATCAACTCCATATGGATCCAAGGCGAAGTGCCCTGTATCTTTTCTGTGGAAAACGTTGTGACAGGATCAAAGCTTTGCTCTGGGAATCTGACGGATTTGTGCTGCTGTATAAACGTATGGAAGTCCAGGGCAGATTCCGCTGGCCCAGAAATCAGTTGGAAGTAAAACAATTGACCTGGCAGCAATTCGACTGGCTCATGTCCGGGCTTGAAATCGAACAACCAAAGGCATTCAAGCCTACGGAATGATCGTGTAAAACATCTATGACAGCCAACAGAAACGGAGGGGCTTTTCATCCTGTATCATGTCTGAAATCCCTTGTAAATGCTGGGTTTCCTGCTTCTTTTTCATTGCTTTTTATGGTACAATAAGAGCAGTGAAAAAGGAGCAGAAAACATATGGCTGGTAATTCAAAAGATTCAAAAATCCTTGCGTACAAGGACATGATCAACCAACTGAATAAGACCATTTCCACACAGACAGAACTGATCCAGTCTTTACAAAAAACATTGGAAGCAGACCGTCTGGAAAAAGAAAACCTTCGTCAGCAGATTGAATATCTCGCGAAGAAGCTTTTTGGTACTTCCAGTGAAAAACGGAAAGATATCGATGGCCAGTTGAATCTTTTTGATGAAGCCGAGCAGGAAGCAGATCCGACATGGGAACAGGAACTTCCTGATGACATCACTGTTCCGGAACATAAGAGAAAAGCAAGACGGACACATGCAGATCTCTTTAAAAATGTTCCTTCCTGCGACGAGATCATTTCTCTTCCGGAGGAGGAGCGAAACTGTCCAACCTGCGGAACGCAGATGGAATGTATCGGGAAAGAATTCGTCCGCCATGAATTTCGCTTTACCCCTGCAAAAGGAAAAGTAGTAAATATCTATCGTGAAACCTATAAATGCCCGGAGTGTGCCATATCAGAGGGACACCCGGATGATCAGACATTTGTCAAAGCCCCTGTTAAGGAACCATTGATCCCGGAAAGTTATGCATCGGAATCCGTTGTCGGATGGGCAATGCACCAGAAGTACCAGAATGGTCTGCCGTTAAACCGGCAGGAAGAGGACTGGAAGCAACTGGGTGTCCCATTAAGCCGGGCTACGCTTGCTAACTGGATCATTTACTGTGCCGAGAATTATCTCCGTCATGTTTATGATTATTTTCACCGTCAGTTACGGAGGCGTAAATATCTGATGGCAGATGAAACCCGGGTTCAGGTACTGAATGAGCCGGAGCGTAATCCTGAAACGGATTCCTGGATGTGGCTCTTCCGCAGTGGAGAAGATGGACTTCCGCCGATCCTGCTCTACCATTACACAGAGACAAGGGCAAAGTTCCATGCAGCATCTTTCCTACAGGGGTTCAGCGGATATCTGGAGACAGATGGATACTAGGGTTATAATAATCTGCCGGATATCAAACGCTGCTCTTGCTGGGCACATGTAAGACGTTACTTCACAGATGCCATACCGAAAGGGAAAGAGTATGATTACAGCCTTCCGGCAGTGCAGGGAGTACAGTTCTGTTCCAAGCTGTTTGATTGTGAGCAGTACTCAAAAGCAAAAAATCACACTGCGGAGCAGAGAAAACACTTTCGTCTTGAAAAGGAGAAGCCGATACTAGAGGCATTCTGGAATTGGCTGGATCAACAGCGCCCAACCAAAGGAACCCGTTTGGCGAAAGCGGTAAACTATGCCCAAAATCGGAAAGACACCCTGATGACTTATCTGGAAGACGGTCATTGCAGTTTGTCCAATAATCTTAGCGAGAATTCAATCAGGCCATTCACTGTTGGCCGGAAGAACTGGCTGTTCAGTGCTAGTCCGAAAGGAGCTGCTTCCAGCGCTATTGTGTATACAATGGTTGAGATGGCAAAAGCAAATGATCTGAATACCTATAAATATCTGACATATCTCTTATCACAGCGGCCAGACGATGAAATGTCAGATGAACAGTTGGAACAGCTTGCCCCATGGAGCGAGACTGCGAAAATGAACTGTCAAAACTAAAATAGAGTAAAACGCTTGCATCTCTATCATTTTGGTGCAAGCGTAATTCATGAGTAACGTAGCAATATTTTGCGCTTACCAGAAATATGCCGGAGTAAAACAAAGACAACTAATATTTAAAATCTTGCCACCGGAAACAGCGGCTTAAAGTTAGAACAGTACGGATGGTTTACCGTATACTATCTATGCGGGAGCGTCATGGAATTAAAAATTTCCAGAAGGGAGTTGCCAATGACTGATTACTGCGCTTTCAGCAAAGCTCATAAACGTATCAAATGGACCGATTATGAGTTGCTTCGTCACGAACTGGAAGAAGCAGATGAACTATGCCATAACAATTGGACAGAAATCCAGCATCGGCAGGAATACATCGGTCAGCTGCAGGCGTTACTTATCCAGAATGGAATAGCGGTTCCATCTGAGTATTAAATAAAGGATTGTACTCTGCTCCGGAAAGCCATGCTCTTTTTTTAGGAAAAGGGTGCTCAGAATTTACGAAAAGGATGATCATTTCGATCGGAATACTCACTTACTTTTTATCTAACTTTTTATAAAATAT
>CABQGZ010000706.1 GCA_902463835.1 uncultured Lachnospiraceae bacterium | reverse complement strand
GAGAGAAGGTTCCATGCTGCCGGATAATACCACGCTGACGCCGAAGCCAAAGGGCATAGGGAAGGCATTTCCGGCGATGTACTTTGCGTTCCAAAGGTAAAGGTTGATACCAATCAGCAGGGCAATAAGCACAAGCAAAAGGCGCTGTAAAAAAATGTCCCGCAGTTTTTGATTTGCTTTATTTTTCTTCATTCTGCGCCTCCTTCCTGCCATGTCGTAAAATAATGGACAGGCTGGCAATGGCAGCGATTGACAGAATAAGAAGTATCACGTAAGGCCATACAGGCTGTTCGTCATTGGTTTTTGGGCTGCCTCCGGTGGCGTTGGGATCTGGATTCTGCTCCGCTGTTACCTGCAGAATGATAGTCAGAGTCAGATCCTGATCTGTGGCCAGATTTCCCAGCATAGTGTCGAAGGTATCATTGCCGGATTCAAAGGGCCATTGCCATTCCAGGGTGTAGGCAGCATAGTGATTTGCGCCCAGAGTGCCGTTCTCGGCAACGGTATTCAGCTGTGTCAGATCGGCCCAGGTATTGTTGCTGCCAACAAGATAGCGCTTTGTATGGTCGCTGAGCCGAACCTTCAGTGGAACCTCATAATCTTCCAGTCCTCCGGAGAGCACAGCTTTGGCTGTGAACTGATAATCTGCCGATACGTTGCCGATGTTGGAAAGCTGGAAGATATATTCCTGTTCCGTGCCGGGCGCAATGATTTTCTGCCCGTTTCCTGCGGCGGCAGTGATTACGCGGTCATCATTCTCATAGGATACCCGGAACAATTCAATATTTGTCTGGGTATCCCAGACCTTCTGGCTGTCGCTGACCTGAAAGTCAATCTCCTTGTCCGGAGGTTTCGCATAAGTAAAAAGAAGATTATGTTCACACAGAAGGATGGTTGATATCATAACAAGTACAAAAAGGAGGGACGCCAGAGGCCATGTACAGGCTTTTATTTTGTTTATGTTATTACGGTGTTTATATGCATGGTTCATGCCTGAAATCCTCCTTCTGAGCATAATGAGTAAAATCTGTGGAGCATCTTTTGCGCTTGCAGAAATCTGTCTGTAAGATAGATCTCTTTGCGAGAGCAGCTTTTCTTAGAGACATGCTTCTGGTATCCGATCTGGCCACGGCAAACCGGATACCAGGTTTATTTTTGTTCTGCATGCCAAAGAGGCATGGAATTAGTCGATCTGGGTTACAGTAGTGGTAACGTTAAGCTCAATAGTAGCAGCGTCACCAGCAGCGGCACGATTGCCAAGAATGGTATCATCAGCATCGCTTTGATTGCAGACGATTCCTGTAGTATCTGTAAAAGCCCACTCCCAGCTGACATGAAGAGAATCATTCACTTTGTCGCCAAGTGGGGTATTAGCCTCATATTTTTTGCTATAAGCTTCAATCGCGTCTGTAACAGCAGCTTCAAAGGCATTAGCGTTCTCATAATTAAGGCCACAAAACGCTGTACCATTTACCGTGATCGTGATTGGACAGTAAAATTTATCTGCAACGGCGCTTCCTTCCGAGAAAACCATCCATTTATCGCCAATCTCAAATTTGTCAACGGTGTATGTAACTTCTACGGCAACTTCCGGTGTACCCGCGAGCGTCATTGAAACCATATCACCTTTGGTTCCAGGTGCTACCAGTTTATCGTCGTCGGATGAAACGACGGAATTTATACCTACCGCAGGTTTATCATCGGGATCTTTCGTTTCGTAGGTTTTGGAAAACATGCTTCCATTGGCAGTGACGGTTACGCCCCACTTTGCAACTCTAGCACTATCCGTACCGGAGCCCTCAGTCACATACTTCGCAAAAGTCCCACTGATGGCACAGGTACTAAGGAGAACTGCCACCAAAAGACCGGAAGCAAGTCTCATCATTTTGTTTTTCTTCATAATGGAAAAACTCCTTTCTGTTGGTTATTTAAATAATTATCATTCCTCCCCTTCCGGGAAAGATAGTTCGCCGGACATTCCAGAAGAACGCCGCAGCTTATATATATCATCCCCGGAACGTGGCTTCCGAGGGAAGAATATACTTAATCGTTTGTGGAGCGGTCATCATCGCTGGATGAAGAATTCGCCGTCTTTTCTTTTTCCGCCTTTTCGGCTCGAAGGGCTTCCAGCTCCGCCAGTAGAGCATCGGTATCGCTCTTCTTGTTCTTCTCATAGAGACGGCGGCGGATGATATCGTATGCCACCAGAAGAAGAATGGGAAGAACAACGCAGACAATGAGTCCGGCGGTGGACTGCATGAACATGGCAATATTACCGGCGCCGGCGATCCGCGTCTTATAGATGCCCACCAGATTCTCGGCGGGAACGAGATCCTTGTCCTCCGTATTGTTGTTGTCACCGCGGGTGCGGAAGGAACGAATGCCGTTCTCCTCAAGGATCTCGATCACTCTATGGGTTACAACGCTTGTACCGTTGCCTGCGGGATCAAAAAAGGAGATCACATCGTTGACCTTGACGTCCTCTGGTTTGGCAGTGCGGCAGATGATCAGATCGCCGCTCTTGATATCGGGATACATTGAGTCGGTAAGCACGATCATCGGCAGGTATCCGCCGATGGAAGGCACCTGGTCCTTGTTGGTATAGCTCTTTATGATAAGTGTTACATTTATCACCAGAACAGGAATTAGTATCACACACAGGATCAACCCGATGATGTTTCCAATCCGATGTCTTGTTTGCTGCTTTTCTTTCTTTATTTTATCTGGCATGTTCTTACCCTCCAATATTTTCCACAAAAAAAGACTGCAATTACACAAATAATTGCAGTCAGTCAATCATACGATAAATCGATTAGACACTTAAC
>CABQGZ010000705.1 GCA_902463835.1 uncultured Lachnospiraceae bacterium | reverse complement strand
TATTGGACTCCTTTTTTGGCAGTCAGACAGAGATTTTAGCAAAAGCTGTCATTTAAATTCGGAATTTATTGGTGTGGACTGAGCGACTGCAAAATTAATGTTCCAGCATATCCTCAATAAAAATGCCATACCCCTTGCTGGCGTCCTGTACAAACACATGCGTGACGGCTCCCACAAGCTTCCCATTCTGGATGATGGGACTGCCGCTCTGTCCCTGCACGATTCCTCCTGTAATGGAAAGAAGCTCCGGGTCTGTCACCTTAAACTGGATTCCCTTATTGATGCTGACAGCGTGATGATCCAGTGAGGTAATCTCTATCCCGTACTCCCGCCGTTCTCCGGAAACATAGCTGACAATGACTGCCGGACCGGTCTCCACCTCCTGCTTTAAACCTACCTCCATGAAATTTACATTTTCCAGTCCTGCCGGAATCTTGTTCAGCGTACCATATATCCCCGTCTCAGTATTGCCTGCCACAGTGCCCATGCAGTAACGGGAGCCATAGTCAATGACACCAGCCAGTTCCCCAGGCTTTCCCTTTTCTCCTTTTGTGATCCCAACGATTCTGGTCTCATAAAGAAGACCTTCCCCCAGATGTATGGTTGTGCTGGTATCCGCATCGCTGACTGGATGCCCTAAAGCTCCATATTCCATATCCGCAGTGTAATACGTCATCGTTCCCACACCTGCCATGTCGTCCCGCACCCAGACCCCAATCTTGTAGGTGTCCTCCCCGGTCTCCACCGGCGTCACCTGAATTTTTATATACTCTCCGCCCCGCACAAGCCCCAGCACTACCTCCTTCTGACCGTACTTGTTCACCTTTTCGATCAGCTCCTCCTTGGTGGACACAGCTTCGTCATTTACCGTCTTGATGTAATCTCCGCTCTTAACAAGGTGATAGGCCGGTTCGTAATTCATCCCGTCCACTCCAGTCACCGCACCGGTGCCGATGGCCAGTATTCCGTCTGTCTTCACATAAATCCCGATGGGTATCCCGCATGGAACTACCATCTCCTCGTTGATAACCTCGACCGGAACCTCCTTCAGAGAAAAAATACCAAAGAGCTTGCAGACAATGGAGAAGCTGCCCTCGGTACCGGATTTCAGAGTAAAGGCTTCGTTCATATCAATATTGACCTGCTGTGATGATACAGTAGGACTCTGATTGGTAAATACTTCTATTCCCGAATCATTTACCTCTCCCGTCACCGGAACCTTCCAGTCAAAGGTCTCTTCTCTTCCAGCCACAATCCGAATCTTGTCGGGAATGGAGCGAACCAACAGAAAATAAGAAAAAATGCAGATAAAAACCAGCCCTGCCAGGGCTATCCATCTGCATTTTTTTTGAAAATTTTTATACCACATACTTTCACGTTCCTTTCCGTCCATTTTGGGCAAAAAACATGTCCGTACACTAGTATATGAAGATATTCTGTTTTCAAATCTGGGAGTTTTTGTAACAATTTTCCTTCTTCACAGCAAGCGCCAACTCCTTCATCTCCTGAGCACTTCGCCGCACGGTATCAGTCACCTTCACACCGCCAATCATTCTGGAAAGCTCCGCGATGCTCTCCTCTTCCTTCAGCTTATGTATGCTGGAAATGGTTGCATTTACCACCACTGTTTTTTCAATCAGATAGTGATGATCCGCCATAGCGGCTATCTGCGGAAGATGGGTGATACAGATCACCTGATGATTTTTCCCGATCACATTCATCTTCTCCGCCACCATCTGGGCAGTCCGTCCACTGATTCCCGCGTCAATCTCGTCAAAGATCATGGTAGAAATAAAATCGTTTTCCGCCAAAATCGTTTTTAACGCCAGCATGATACGGCTGAGTTCACCGCCGGAAGCCACCTTGTTCAAGGGCTTTACCGGTTCCCCCGGATTGGTGGAGATCAAAAATTCCGCCTCATCAATGCCCCCCATGGTGTAATCTGGTGTCCTGGTAAATTCCATGGTAAATGTCACATCCAAAAAATTCAGCTCCGACAAAGCCTTTGTCACCTGCTGTGCCAGCTTTCCTGCCTTTTCTTTTCGGATGGCAGATACTTCTTCACTTACCAGCTTTAGCTCCCGCTCTGCGCTCGTCAGCGCCGTCTGGAGCTCTTCCAGATATTGTTCGTAATTTTTTAAGGTTTCATACCGTGCTTCTTTTTTTTCTTTTTCAGACAAAATCTGCCGGATGCTGTCCCCATACTTGGATTTCAATCGGTTGATCTCGTCCAGGCGCTGCTCTACCGAATAAAATTCCTCCTCGGAGAATTCCGCGTCCGACTGATAAGCGGAAAGCTCCCTGTTAAAATCCCCCAGCAGGCTTTCCACCTCCAGAAGCTGATCGGCAAGCCCCGCCAGGGCGTCATCGTAGGATGTGACGGCGGAGAGCTCCCGGTACGCTCTCCCGATCTGTTCGGAAGCGCCGCTCATTCCGCCTGCCGTCAACTCGTAAGCCATTCCCACAGCCTCCAGAATCTTCCTTCCGTGGGTCAGACGCCGGTATTTCGTCTCCAGTTCTTCGTCCTCTCCCTCTCTTAGAGCAGCCTCCTCGATTTCCTGAATCTCATATTCTAAAAAAGATAACTCCCTGGTTCTCTGGCTCTCATCCGTGACAGCCTCCTCCAGCTCTTTCTTCAATGCTTTGTACTTTCCAAACAAAACAGCCATCCGCGCCTTCTGATTTTTCAGCTCCTCTTTGGCAAAGCTGTCGAGAATCTCCAGATGCTTTTTCTTCTGGAGCAGCGACTGATGCTCATGCTGACCATGGATATCGATCAAAAGAGCCGCCACCTCCCGCATCTTTGCAGCGGGTACGCTCTCGGAA
>CABQGZ010000704.1 GCA_902463835.1 uncultured Lachnospiraceae bacterium | reverse complement strand
ATTTCACAGGTTCGGGCATGGCAGCATGAATTTAATAACCGAATGATGGCCATCGAGGCAGCTGTTTCTTCGGCAGAAAGCCTGCCGGAAGCACAGGAAGCTGTTGCGTTACTGACAAAGGGGCTTGTGCTGAGCGCGAACGACAGCATGCTGCTGGCCTGTGACAGCAAAATCATTTCCGGTTTTGTTTTCGGGAAGATCAAGCAGGCGGAAATTTCCGGTTTGGACATCCGCCTTCAAATTTCTACCAGTTTTAAAAAGGCAAGCATTCCTGAAACGGTATGGATCGAACTGATTGGAATTCTACTGGATAATGCCTTAGAGGCATCCAAACAGGGAGATACCATTTATCTTGAAAGCTGCCAGGCGGAAAATGTTACGGAGCTTTGGGTATGCAATCCGCATCCGCCTCTGTCCGGGACAGAGTTTATGCGTCTGTTCGCGAAAGGCGTTTCCACAAAGGTGGGGAACTCTCGCGGATATGGGCTGTATCAGCTTATGCGGATCACCGAACACTATCGCGGCAAGATTCTGACCCGGAACGAAATTCGGAGTGATCGGAATTATGTGGTGTTCGGCGTTCGGTTTTCATGAATATGCGGTATGAACAAGGGTTTTGTGGGAATGAAATTCGTTTTATTCCCACAAAACCATTTTTCGTTTCCAAAGGGTTGCAGTCAGAAAGAGGATTGCGTATAATACACGCAAACAAAGGAGGGGACGATTTCAATGTTTCGACTTATGAAAAATGAATGGAAAAAGATATGGATACCGGTGCTGCTGACTTTGATTGTCGTTACCATGGCAGCGTGTACTATGACGGCCACGATGTATCCGGATTATTCGCTCACCTACACATTGGATGCATGGGAGGTTGGAACAGAGTATCTTTCTCTGCTATATCCTCTGTTTGTGGTTCTGCCTGTATGCTGGAATCTGCATCAGGAACGAAAAAACAATTTTCTCGTCTATGTGCAGCCCCGTGTGCCTATGAGGAAATACCTCTGGGTCAAGTGGATGGTCTATGCAATCAGCGCATTTTGCATCATCACAATTCCGTACATTCTCTCGGCAGTTACGGCCTTACGCATTGATCCTCATCTGGATGCCCTCAATATGGGAAATCGCATTTTTGAAAACACCTATTCGGAGCACCCTGTAGTTTACGCGGTGACGCTCTCTGTTTTCAGAGGCCTGATCGGCGTTTTGGTGATGACAATGGGGTTCTTTTTAGCCATGTATTGTGAAAATATTTTTGTTGTACTGACGGGGCCGTTCCTATATACGATTTTGGAGAATTTTTTGCTTGCGATTTTGGGAGTTCCACAATATCGGCTGGTGACGGCGTTTGACCCTAACTGTTTGAGCCCAGAAGTTATTACAACAATGTCCTTTGTTGCCGGCCCTTCCTTATTGGCTGCCGTTATCATACTTCTGGCAATCTACTTTTCCAAGGTAAAAAAGGAAAAGGTGGTCAAGGTATGATTCCCTTGATTCGGAAGAATATCAGGTTGTTGGGAATCGGAAAAAACTTGCTCCTGTTTATTGGCTGCTTTCTCTTCTCTTTCAGTTCACGGGGCGGTACGGTATTGAGTTTTGAGCAGCATTTGCTGTCAGGAACAACAGACCACTACTATCTGATATTTTTCCTTATGCCTTTGATTCTCCTGAGCTGCTTGCCTTTGGCAGAAGATGATCCACCCTATGTAATTTTCCGCTTTGGAAGTTACCGCCACTATTTTATTCGGAAATGGATTAGCCTTGGCGTACTGCCTGCCATTTTGGTGCTGGTTCAGCTGGCGGCAATCCTGTTGTCCGGAGTGGGGCTTCCCATGGAAAACACATGGCGGCTTCCTGACGGGAGTTTGGAAGCGGAGCTTTTTGAAGCGCTCAGTCAGGTGTTTTCCTCCCCGCTGACAGCGTTTGCGGGTTGTACCGGGTACTTATTTCTTGGAATCTGGCTGATTTCCGGTCTTTGCATGTGGTTAGCTCATTTTGCCGGCCATAAACACTCTGTGCGGATTGTGGTCGGTCTCTATGTTCTTTCGATTTTATGGGTTAAGGTACCGGGCATTCATGCTTTCCCTATTACGGGACTCAACCATCTGCTGATTCTTCATCATAATTTGGGAATACCACATCGTTGGCTCGTTACTGGAATTACCGCGGCGTTGCTGGCATTGTTTTTGATCGGAAGCGTCTGTTTTCCGTCAAAAAGAAAGCTGTTAGGAAAATCACAAAAAAGAAGAGGTGTTCAGGCGTACTACCAGAGGGCGCTGTTCCAAAAACAGAATCTCATGATTTTATGCGGTGTTGTGCTGGGAATGACTGTATATAAGGGGCTGAGCGGTCCTGAGCTGTCCTCCGGGCAGGAATGGGTCTATCGCCTTTTCTCTGGCCATGGAACCGGATCCTTTCATATCCTGGCATTTCTGGAAATGCTGCTGGTGAATACGGCGCCTCTTTATTTGATTGCTGTATTTGCAGAGGCTAGCGTCAGCGAACAATCCACTTTCGTATCAGTTCGATCGAACAGCCGAAAAGAGATGTTTCATGGAATACTCAGGACAGTCATCAAATTTATTGCCATCTATCCAGTCCTTTGGTTCCTGGCAGGACTGACAGGTGGGCTCATCTTTGCGGACAGGATGGATCTGATTGCGATACAATTTTTAGTAGAATGTGTTGCTTTCAAATTTCTGGATATTCTGCTGCAGACACTTGTTATGCTTTTTTGCTATCTGCTGACAAGGCAAATTACAGTAGGCTTTTTAGCAATCCTTGCCGGGAATTTTTTGTATGTAATTCCGCAAAATTGGGTACATTATCT
>CABQGZ010000703.1 GCA_902463835.1 uncultured Lachnospiraceae bacterium | reverse complement strand
AAGCTGGGTGTCTGGGATTATTCTGGACTCCCTCTTAACATTTTGGGGCAAGTCTGTCTACCGTTCTATTTTGCATGGGTTGGCTTATCTGTCGTGGCAATCGTGTTTGACGATTATCTTCGTTATTGGTTTTTCGGCGAAGAGAAGCCGCATTACAAGATTGTCTGATTATAAAACAATGCTTTTATCGAGGAGGTGGTTCGCATGAACGCCGACGAAAAAATCTGGCGCTATCTGAAATCTGCTGGTCTGAATGATTTCGGCGTCGCGGGTTTGATGGGGAATCTTTTTGCAGAGAGCGGACTGAATCCCAAGAACCTCCAAAATACATACGAGAAGAAACTTGGCATGACTGATGAAGAATATACTGCCGCCGTCGATAGCGGCAGTTATTCCAACTTTGTGAAAGACAGTGCCGGTTACGGATTAGCTCAGTGGACGTACTGGTCACGCAAGGACGCTCTCCTTGCCTCCTGTAAAGCCGCAGGAGCGTCCGTAGGGGACATGGATGCCCAGCTCAACTTCCTGCTTAAAGAGCTGTCTGTGGGCTATTCTGGGCTGCTGAGCACCCTCAAGAGCGCACCGTCTGTCCGTGAGGCATCCAATGCTGTTCTTCTCCAGTTTGAACGTCCTGCCAATCAGGGGCAGAGCGTCCAAGAAAAACGAGCCAGCTACGGACAAGCTTATTATGACAAGTTCGCTGGCAAAATCCAAATCAATACACCAGAACAGGAAGGAGGATGCAAGTTGAAAATTGTAGACAACCTGACAACGGTTAACTTCCGTTCAGGCAACATGACTCCGAAGTACATCGTCATTCATTATTTCGGTGCGCTCGGAACTGCAAAGAGTGTCTCTGAATATTTCAAGACACCGGGTATTCAAGCGTCTGCCCATTATGCGCTTGACGAGGGCGATACCATCTATCGCTGTGTCCGCGATAAGGACATCGCATGGCACTGTGGTGCGAACAAGTACAAGCACCCTGAGTGCCGCAACTCTAACTCCATCGGGATTGAAGCACGCCCTTCCAAAATCAATCGCAAGAGGGTTATGGCTTCTGATACTGATTGGTATTTCGAACCAAAAGTTGTGGACAACCTCGTATGGTTGACAAAGAAGCTGATGGCTCAGTACAACATTCCTGCAGACCACGTTATCCGTCATTATGATGTGACCGGAAAACTCTGTCCGAGACCGTGGTGTTGCGCCGACATGAATGTCTATTACAAGACGAGTGGCGACGCACAGTGGGAAGAGTTCAAAAAGAGAATCAGCGACGGCAAAGAGGAGGATGAAGATATGACTCTGGACACATTCAAGGAGCTGATGAAGGAGTACCGTGCAGAGCTGCAGGACAATGACTGCGGCACTTGGAGTAAGGAAGCTCGTGAGTGGGCTATCTCCAACGGTCTCATCAATGGCACTGGCACTGAGGTGAATGGTGAACCCAACTATGCTTGGGCTGACCAGCTTACCCGTGAACAGGCTGCTGCTTTGTTCTATCGTTTTGCAAAACTGATGGGTAAAGCGTGATGGCTACATACAGCGGCAGCAGACAGCAAGCAAGGCGAAGGAGAAAACGCACAAGCAAACAGGACGCTTTTTCAAAAAAGCTGATTGACGATATCCGCTCCCTTCTGTGGATTGTTACAGTCGGTGGGTTACTTTTAGCGTTCTATTGTGTAAAGCGGAACTATACCGGAGCGCTGCCGTGGATTGGGGCAATGGTTGGATTGCCGTGGTCGGCACATGGCGTGGTGTGCGCATTTTATTTGAACCTGTGTAAATCTGACCATTCTGCTGGTGGTATCACGTTCGAAAGCGCAAAGGCAAAAGGCTTCGTCGAAGACCCAAGCTGGGAGAGTCCAGCAATCTAAGGTGAAGGGCGGCACCTGAAGTCCGCCCCACTATCTTTTAGAGAGGAGTTTGCATATGGAATTTATTGTGGAGAACTGGTATGTAATTGTTACTGGCATTGTGTTTATCGTTGGCGGCGTTATGGCTGTCCTGCGTTGGCGCAACCTGTCCACCGACAAGAAGTACGAGCAGATTCGTGGATGGCTTCTGCAGGCTGTTCTTGGCGCTGAGCGCGAGTTCGGTTCCGGTACGGGCAAGCTGAAGCTGTCATCTGTTTACGACAAGTTCTGCGAGCGTTTCCCTTGGTTGGCAAAGGTCTTGCCATTTGAAACCTTTAGCAAATACGTTGATGACGCCCTTAGCGAAATGAAAGACGTGTTGAAACAGAACTCTGCTATTGCCTCCATAGTGGAGCTGAAGGAAGGGGAAAAATAATCATCCGAGGAGGTTTCTCTTATGACCGAGCAAGAGACCGTACTGTTAATTGAGACTGAGCAGCGATGCAAGTCCAATACGCACAGAATTGACAACTTAGAAGGTGAGCTGAAGGAAATCCAGAGTGAGCAGAAGGCTATCTATAAAATCGCTACTTCCGTCGAGCTCATTGCACAGCGTGTCAGTAATATCGAGGGCAAGGTGGATGACACCAATCGTAAGGTAGATGCGCAAGCAAAAGCGTGGCAGGAGACTGAACGTAAATTGTCTGAGAAGGTTAATGAAACCGAGAACAAACCGTATAAGCAAATCGCCAATAATGTCAATACTGTCAAGGTTGCAATCATTACTTGCATCTCTACCTTGCTTGTATCTGGCATCATTGGCGCAATCATCGCATTTGGAAAATAATATCTAAGAATATTTTGTGGGTGTAAATATTCTATGAGCAGGCTGCAGCAGGACTGTCAGCCGTAGCGTTGAAGCAAGTGATGGGGTCAGTATCCGTACACTTGCGGAGCTTGACTAAGGGTTATGC
>CABQGZ010000702.1 GCA_902463835.1 uncultured Lachnospiraceae bacterium | reverse complement strand
ATCATGGGTTGACCTCAAAAATTGCGCCGCATAAACAATGAAATAAGGCGGTGAGTGCATCAGAGAAAATTTGCAGGGAACTTGTTGGGTGTAGAATCCCGAAAGTTCCCTGCATAGTTTTGCAATCTCTTACCCAAAGAAATACCGCTTTATCTCCAAAGCGCCGCCGTCCTTGTCACAGAGCCACTCAAAGTGCGAGTTGCAGTTCCAACAGTGGGCAATTACATCGAACCCGCCGGGGGAATGTTTGTTGTCGGCTATGCTCATGACTTCCAATGGTTTCCCGCATGATGGGCAAGGCCTGATCTTCCTCGCTGACCGGGTGATTCTGTTACTCCTCTCTGATTCGAGCGCTCCCAAAAGGCTCTGCCAGAGATTTGGATTCGGCTCGTGTTCTCCGTAGTCCTCAAAGTGGCGTCGAATATCATCGGTAGCCAACACAAGGAATTTGTCATCCAGAAGATGAATGTGGCGTTTGATATAATCAGCGACCACCATGGGCATATATGTGTTCCTGCCCATTGCATACCGCATCGCCGCTATCAGAATCAAGCGAAAGTCGTGGTCGTAGAGTGGGGCGAGATTATCCTGCGGAAACAGCAGAAACTCCTTACCGTTCTCCATAGATACACGCAGCGGCCGCTGTTCCTCCGTCACCAGATTCAGCAAACTATTGGTTTTGTCCTTCAGATCATCAATAGTGATTGCCTCGTAATCATGAAACGGCTTTACTTCATAATTCATTGTCGTTCCTCCGTTCGATTTAGTTCTGCATGAAAGGCGTTTGCATTGTAGCTCTGATTGCCCGGAGGTTCAACGGTTTATTTTGTGGTTTGAAAAAGTTTTATTAGTCCTAAAATTGTGTGTTACTATGAGCTCAAAATAGTGCCGAAATATAGGGAATAATGGAAGCTCGTGATTGCAATTGTTCGCCAAATGGTATATAATATTTTCAACACACTCGATGCATTGGGCTACCGTACCAATATCGACGATGCAGATGCAAGGGCTGTTCCTTTTCGTGATAGCATCAGCTGTACCTTAGGTGTAGCCCTACCCTGTGGTAGGGCTGTTTTGTTTTGATGGAGTGTGAAATATGGATTACATTTCGATTGCAGAAGCTGCTGAAAAATGGGGGCTCACCCGTCGACGCGTCCAAGTCCTTTGTTCTCAAGGGAGAATCCCTGGTTTAACAAAGTTCGGGAAATCTTGGGCTATCCCTAAGGATGCCGAAAAACCTATGGATGCGCGCAAAAAGTGCAGCCAGGTTCAGCGCGAGAATTAATTGCTGTCCGTTTTAATGGACCCGAATAATGTTACTCTGAATTAAAATAGAGACAGCGTATACATATTTTGACGGTACTGATATGTAGGAGAATCAAAAATGTGGTGCAAAACCTGCAATATAGAAACCAATGAAGAGCTTTGCCCGGTTTGTGGCTCTGTGACAATTGAAGATATCCCTACTGAAGTATATTGGTGTACTCATTGTGAAGTACCGATTATTCAAGTAACAACACAGGCTGACAAGGGCTTTTGTCCTCTGTGTGCTAAGAAAATGAAGTATCTTTCTGCAGATCTGCGCCCTGTGTTTCCAGAGGAACGTTTGTTGCTCGAACTACTTTTAGGTGAGGAACCGTTTGCCTATATTGAAAAGTCTGTATGGGCAGCAAACAGCCGGTATTACATCAACGGGAAATCCGTTTCAATATCAAGCAAAACCTTCCAAGATGCTGATACTGATGCTTTATCCCAAAAGCTTGAGCAGTATAGAGACCAGAACACTTATGAGCATTTTGATAAGCATATTGCTCGATTTATCAACGCAAATCAATTAAGGCTGCACTACCTCAAAGATGAGGCACACGAATTTATCAAAAAAGCGGCAGAGAAATTTGATGAAGAACATATTGTGCTTTCGTTTTCCGGGGGTAAGGATTCTACCGTAACAGCTGATATCGTCATAAAGGCCCTAAGCAATCCGAGCTTAGTTCATATTTTTGGTGATACAACATTAGAGTTCCCGGCAACGATCGAGTATGCATCAAGGTATAGAGAAAACCATCCTCTTGCAATTTTCCAGGTCGCCAAAAATAGAGAACAAGTATTCTACGATGTTTGCGAAGATATTGGTCCTCCGGCAAGAATGATGCGTTGGTGCTGCTCCATGTTTAAGACCGGCCCCATTACCAGGGTCATTAACAGCTTGTATCGCAACCAGCAGATCCTGACTTTTTACGGAATAAGAAAATCAGAATCTGTGAGCCGGAGCAAGTATAACCGTATTGAAGATGATGCTGAGTCCGTAAAGATCCAGCAGCAAACTGTTGCCTCTCCAATCTTCTTTTGGAAAGACTTTGATATTTGGCTGTATATTTTGTCTGAAGAAGTGGACTTTAACGATGCCTATAGATTGGGATATGATCGTGTTGGCTGCTGGTGCTGTCCAAACAACAACCAGCGTGCGCAGTTTTTATCCAGGATCTATATGCCGGAACAATCTAAAAAGTGGAGAGATTTTCTGATAAGCTTTGCTGAAAAAATCGGCAAACCGGATGCCGAAGTATATGTCGACACTGGAAAATGGAAGGCTCGCCAGGGCGGAAATGGTCTGGCCGCAGCTGGCGATGTGAAGATCCGGTTTACAAATTGCACTACGGAAGATCATGCGAAGATTTACAGCTTAGTACGTCCTTTGGACGATGACTTGATAGGCATGTTTACTCCGTTCGGGAGAGTCGCCCCAGAATTGGGTCAAAAGCTCCTGAACGAGGTTTTGGTTCTTGATATCAAAACCAATGTACCCATTATTTCCATCCAGCCATTTGGGCAAGACGG
>CABQGZ010000701.1 GCA_902463835.1 uncultured Lachnospiraceae bacterium | reverse complement strand
TGGCGCTGAATGCGTGGCTGCCTGCCATTGCCGGAGGCCACACGCAGGCGGCGGATCCGTCCCCGCAGGAGGATTGGAAGGAGGATGGCGTGTTAAAAATTCTTGCAATCGGAAACAGTTTTTCTGTGGACTCGATGAGGTATGTCTATGATATTGCCAAGTCCGCCGGTGTAGAGAAGATTGTACTTGGAAATATGGTTATCGGCGGCTGTACATTGGATATGCATGTGGATAATGCGGCCAATGATCTGCCTGCGTATGAGTATCAGTCAAATACAGACGGAACGTGGCACAACAAACCAAACTGTAAGCTCAGTGAAGTGCTCACTTCCGAGAACTGGGATTTTGTGACAATCCAGCAGGCAAGTGGCAGCAGTGGTCGCCCGGATACATACGGAAGACTGGAGGAACTCATAAAATACATTGAGGCAAGAATACCTAGACTGGCTAAGATTGCCTGGAACATGACCTGGGCATATCAGCAGGATTCCACCCATCCGGAATTTGTGAATTATAGTAATGACCAGATGACCATGTATAACAGCATCGCAAAGACTGTGCAGGAGAAGATTCTGACCAATCGCAAGATAGATCTTGTAATTCCTGGCGGAACAGCAATCCAGAATGCAAGAACATCTTATGTAGGCGATCATCTGACACGTGATGGATATCATCTGAGTTTGGGTTTTGGACGGTATGTGGCGGGCGTGAATCTTTTCTATGCCCTCACGGGTATTTCGCTGGATAATATGGCCTTTGTTCCAGCGGGACTGAACGAGGGACATCGGGGAATCGCCATCGAGTCGGCAAAGAATGCGGTGGCATCTCCCTATGCAGTCACAAACTCTCTTTATACGGATACTACCACCCAGATAATGGAAAAGGCGCTGACAACGGCAGTGGAACTGAGAGGGGAAGCCAACGTGGAGGGCGGTACCAATTTCAAGAATGCCGGATGGGCAGGCATGAAGCTTACGGTTGGCGACAAGGATATTGTGGTTACGGAGGTTGGACGCTACTGCACCTCGCGGAGCAATGAAACGCACAATCTGATGATCCTCAACGCGGACTACTCTGTGCTTCGAAACGGTATGACAATCACGAGACCGGAAGAGACAGAGGGCGGTTTTGTCTATGCTAAACTGGAGGGGGAGCAGAGAGTTACGCTCCAAAAGAATAGCACCTATTATATTGTGGCGGATTTCTGGGGCAATCGCGATATGTTTTATGATGCTTCGATTCACACTACAACCGACGACGCTGCGATAGATGGAATTGTTATCCTGGAATATCGTAGCGCCACAAACAACTGGGAATGGTGTGATTACGCAGCGCCATACATTTCCTGGGGCCCCATGGATATCAAATATGAGGTGGAGGAAACAATCGGAAAACCTGTGGTACCGGACAAGCCTGTGGATCCGGACAAACCAGTAGATCCGGACAAACCAGTAGATCCGGACAAACCGGTAGACCCGGATAAGCCGGTAGACCCGGACAAACCGGAGGAGAAGGAAGTATCCTTTACAACCAATATAACAATTGCAGAAGAAGCCAACGTACCGGGGGCAAGTGTGATTCATCCCATGGGTTTCGCGGGTATGCGGATTACCGTGGGCGGCAAGGACCTGAAGGTGACCTCCATCGGCCGGTGGTACACGAAGGGCAGCGGGCTCACCCATAACTATATGATTCACGACACGGAAGGAAATGTGATTCTTGATTATGGAAAAGCCGTATCCAATGCCACAGAGGGTCAGGAGGATGGCTTTGTCTATGGCAGCATCGAAGGCGGAGTGACACTGAAAGCCAATAAAACCTATTATCTTGTCTCGGATTATTGGGGAGAGAACGATAAGTTTTATGCGTCCTCTGTGACAGAACACACAGACATGGCAACTCTGGATGGCATAGCAATATTGAATGTGGAAACAAATGCATTTGAGTTCTACAGTACGGATCGCATCGGCTGGGGACCTATGGATTTCAAGTACGTGGCAGAGGAGAATGGGGAAAACCCAGGAAAGCCGGATGAACCTGCAAAGCCGGACGATGACGCAAAGCCAGACAAAGAGACCCCGGTGAAAAAGCATGAGGTTACGTACACCACAGATATTACAATTGTGGAGGAGGCCAATGTACCGGGCGCGAAGGTGAGCTTTCCGGCAGGGTTCGCAGGCATGCGGATCACCGTGGGAAGCAAAGATATCGAACTGACCTCTATCGGCCGCTGGTACACAAAGGGCAGCGCGCTCACCCACAATTACATGATTCATGATACCAATGGAAATGTAATTCTGGATTATGGAAAAGCAGTCTCCACTGCAACAGAAGGACAGAAGGACGGCTTCGTCTATGGAAAGATCGACGGAGGAGTGACACTGAAGGCCAATACTACCTACTATCTTATCTCGGATTACTGGGGAGAAAACGATAAATTTTATACCGCTTCGGTATCAAAGCACACCAAGGCAGCAACCTTGGACGGCATTGCGATCCTGAACCCGGAGACAAACGAGTTCGAGTTCTACCCGGCGGAGGATATCGGCTGGGGACCAATGGATTTCAAATATCTGTCCGATTCACCCAAGACAGGCGATATCATGGGATGGCAAATACCCCTTTGCATCTGCGGTCTATTGTTCAGTGTCTGTGTTTTCGCTGTTGCTTATTATTTTAAGAAACGTCAGAGCGCCTAGGGGCATTACTGCTTATAGAAATAATCAGAAGGAGGAAAGACGATGAAGATCAAAGGAAAAATGAAGGCAATTGCGGTGAGCGTTGTAGCGCTTGTTCTGGCGCTGAATGCGTGGCTGCCTGCCATTGCCGGAGGCCACA
>CABQGZ010000700.1 GCA_902463835.1 uncultured Lachnospiraceae bacterium | reverse complement strand
ATTTGGCTGCCGCTGATTTTGCCGCTGCCGCTTTCTGCTCTGTCTTCGCCGGTTGTGCAGTTGCATTCGCCGGCTCTTGTTTACTTTTATTCTCTGGCATAGTTTTTCACCGCCTGTTTGCGCTTTTTAGAGGCCTGCCTTGCCATCGCTGTACAGAAGATCCGTTCTCTTTGTCTGATCCTTCTGCTGCTTCTTCATGCGGCTTGCACTCAATTCTACCATTTTGATGGTTTCTTCATGGGGTCTTGCGATCACAGCCTTAGTTACGGGTTTATCGGACAGGCACTGGGCCGCTGCCGTGTCAATGGCCTGTGTCACTGCGGACACATCGCCCTCCACGATAATCGTGACAAGGCGGCCGCCCAGCTTCCGTTCCCATGTGACAAGCTGCACATCCGCCGTCTTGCACATGGTATCCAGCGCAGTCACTCCCGCGACTACTCCGCTGACCTCTATAAATCCTAACGACTTCATATTACTTCAATGTAGGCAGAATCTGCTCAACATCGCTGTGCGGTCTCGGGATTACATGGGTAGCTACCAGCTCTCCCAGTCTGGATGCGCTTGCTGCTCCGCTCTCAACGGCTGCCTTTACAGCTCCTACGTCGCCGCGTACCATGATCGTTACCAGTCCGGATCCGATCTTCTCTGTTCCGATCAGAGTAACCTCTGCTGCCTTTACCATCGTATCAGCTGCCTCGATCGCTGCGGTTAATCCTCTTGTTTCTACCATTCCTAATGCTTCCTGTGCCATGATATGTATCCTCCTTGTTTTTGGGTCCCGGCCTTTTGCGGGACAATTATTATGTTTTAACTATTGCTTTTTATTTTGTTTTATTCTTTGCAATTTCCTTTTTCTGTAATTTTACTCACTTACAGTGCTTTTTTTACGCCTTATCCAGTCCGTTCAAATGCAGCATCATTTCCGTATCCTCCATCGGCCCTGGAATAATGTGCTTGCTCACAACTCCGGTCAGCTTATTGGCTGCTTCCTCCGCAGCTTCAATCGCCGCCGTCACATCCTCCACACTGCCCCGGAACTTGACGCACACGATCAGCGGCACCGGAAGGGCATCTGCATTTGCAGGCTTATTTCGGTCAAAGGGCTCCATGGTGACATTGGCTGCCTTACAGCCGGCGTCTCCTGCCACGAAAGCGCATACAAGACCAAACACTTCGATGATTCCTACTGCCTGTTGTGCCATTTCCTACCTCCGGTCTATTCGTTGATCACTGCGATCTTCAAGCCTTCCATGGCGAGATTCGTCTTGTGTGCCTCATTGATCTGATCCAGCGGATAGGTGTGGGTGATCAGCTTCTCGATGGGAAGTCCGATGGCCTTGGCGCTCTTTAAGAAATCAAAGGTGGTGGCATAATCCCGTAAGGTATATACCCAGGAGCCTACCGTTGTGATCTCCTTGGAGCAGATGTCAAAGTGTGGATTGATGGTAGCGTCTCCGCCGTTGATAAAGAACCCAAGCTCACACAAGCCACCGCCGTTGCGGATGAATTTGTAAATGTTGGCGTGGGCAACCGGAGATCCTGTACACTGGAATGCAAAGTCTGCCAGGTAACCGCCGAAGGCAGCCTTCACGCCCTCTGTCAGTGCTTCAATGCCCTTGTGCTCCTTGAAATTCACGGAAGCGCTCGCACCCAGCTCTTTGGCGAAATCAAGACGCTTCTGCTCTCCGTCCACAGCCACTATATTCATAATTCCCATGGTCTTTAAGATTGCGATACAGATCAGACCGATGGGGCCGCAGCCCTGTACCACAACTCTGCTGTTGAACCGTAAGATTCCGGTGCTCTTGGCCCGCTCTACTGCATGAATCAATACCGCGCAGGGCTCAATCAGAATTCTGGACTTCAAATCGAGATCACTTACGTTAAATACGGTGGAACCGCCCCGGATCACAAGGTAATCCGCGAACCAGCCGTTGAGATGAATGTCATCGTCCGGCAGCAGGCCGTACACATCCGCTCCGCCTACATTCTGCTTGTTCAGGTCGAACATGGTGATGTCGGGGTTATCCTTGAAGATCATACAGGTAACCACCTTATCTCCAAGAGCCAGCGGCTTTCCAGCGCTGTCCTTCTTCACATTCTTACCCATCTTGACGATCTCGCCGGTTCCCTCATGGCCTAACACCACCGGAATCAGACCAAAGGGATCTCTCTTAAATTCATGGGCGTCGGTGCCGCATACGCCGCAGCCTTCCACCTTCACCAGGATATCGTCATCCCCCAGTTCAGGAATGGGGAACTCCTTGATATCGTAGTGCTCCAGAGCGGTCAGCATAGCTACCCGGCTGGTCTTCGGGATGTCTCCCGCAGCCTTGGCGGTACTGCCGGCCAGGGCACTTGGATCTCTCATGCCATCCAGCACTTGCTTTACGATGGCTTCTATGTCTCTTTCATTCATTGCGTTCTAATCCTCCTATCTGATACACAGGCTGTCTGACATCACACAGCGGCGTCTCTTGGTGAAGGTGCTGGCCGAGGTCAGTCCCTCTCCGGTACGGCTCGCGATGGTGAAGGTACAATAGCCTTCTCCGCCAAAGCCCAGCGCTGCATAGGATGGTGCATTTTTTACAAAAATAGCGGTGTCGATGGCCTTGCCGTATCTGGTCAGGTTATCGATATTCTTGGAGTGCATATGCGCCGAATGACGGTTGCCATGCTCCAGCCATACAGCCTTCTCGATGGCGTCGTCGATATCCTTCGCCCGGACAATTCCAAGGATGGGCATCATCAGCTCCTCCGCAATCAGCGGGTGTTCCTTCTCGCCCTCAAAAATGATGCAGCGGATATCGTCCGGTACATTGACTCCGATCATGCCAAGAAGTGT
>CABQGZ010000699.1 GCA_902463835.1 uncultured Lachnospiraceae bacterium | reverse complement strand
ACTTTGACCATGCGGGGGCGGCGGAGGAGCTGGCAGGGCTTCTGAGCGTGAAGATCTATGCCTGTGAGGCGGAGCGGGAAACTCTGGAGAATCCCAGGTACAATGTCTCCGGGATGGTTGGAAGAGCGGACAGCTACCGGGCGGACGTCTATGTGCAGGATGAGGAGGTTCTGTCGCTGGCAGGATTTGCAATCAAGGTGCTCCATACGCCGGGCCATACGGCTGGCGGATGCTGCTATTATATCCCTAAGGAGGATGTGCTGTTCTCGGGGGATACCTTGTTCTGCGAGTCTGTGGGAAGAACAGATTTCCCGGGCGGAAGCATGGGCCGGATCGTGCGCAGTATCCGGGAAAAGCTTCTGGTGCTGCCGGAGCACACCAAGGTGTACCCCGGGCATATGGAGGCTACCAGCATCGGGAAGGAGAAGCAGTGGAATCCGTATCTTTGAGACAGAAGGCGCGGGAGGAACTGTTACCATTGAAAGAAATGAGATACGGGTGCAGTAAAGGATTGCAGGATTATGATAGATGTTACATTGAATGAAGCAAATTTTGAATATGATATCCATTCTCTGGTGAAAGCTTTTTTCCCGAAGGAGGAGGTTCGGGTAGCTGTCCGGGAGGTCATGCAGGGGAAAGAAGCGCATGCCTGTGCCAGGGGCGGAACAACGGGAGATGAGAATGACAAGATTCCCCGGGCAGAAGCACCGGAACAAGCGGCGGTGTTCACGATAGATATAACATATGCACTGGGTGCTGGTGAGCCGGATGCGATTGTCATCTCCATTGACGGGGAAGAAAAGCAGAGGGTAAATGTCCGGTATGAAGACCGAACCGAGACGAAGAACCGGCTGAAGCAGACCTTGTATCGGATGTTGTCCGAGTACACGGGCAGCACGCTTCCATGGGGAACCCTGACTGGGATACGGCCAACCAAGATTTCCATGGGATTCCTGGAGGAAGGGAAGGAGGAGGCCTGGATCCGGGAATATATGAGGGAAACATATCTGGCCAGCCAGGAAAAAATTGATCTGAGCATCGACATTGCAAAAAGGGAGCTGGAGCTGCTGGCGGACGTCGACTACGAGAAAGGTTACAGTCTGTACATCGGTATTCCGTTTTGCCCAAGTACGTGTCTGTACTGTTCCTTTACCTCCTATCCGCTGGCAAAGTGGGCGGATCGCATGGATGAGTACCTGGACGCGCTGGAGAGGGAGATTGATTTTACAGCCCAGGCCTGCCGCCACAGGAAGCTGAACACCATATACATTGGCGGCGGCACTCCCACGACACTGACGCCGGGGCAGTTGGATCGCCTTCTTACGAAGATTGAGAAGTCCTTTGATTTCTCGTATCTGGCGGAGTACACCGTGGAGGCAGGGAGGCCGGACAGTATCACGGAGGAAAAGCTGCTTGTTCTGAAAAAGCATAACATCTCCCGCATCTCCATCAATCCTCAGACCATGAAGCAGGAGACGTTGGATCTGATTGGACGGCGTCACACGGTGGAGCAGACGGTGGAGAGCTTCCGCCTGGCAAGAAGGCTGGGCTTTGACAACATCAATATGGATCTGATCGTGGGACTTCCGGAGGAGGAGCTTTTGGACGTGCAGCATACCATGGAGCAGCTGAAGGAACTGAATCCGGACAGCATCACCGTCCATTCCCTGGCGATCAAGCGTGCCGCCAGACTTCGCATGTTCCGGGAGGAATATCAGGATCTGCACATAGAGAATACATGGGAGATCATCAACCTGACGGCACGGTATGCGGCGGAGCTTGGCATGAAGCCTTACTACCTGTACCGACAGAAGAACATGGCCGGTAATTTCGAGAATGTGGGCTATTCCAGAGAGGGAAAGGCTGGTATTTACAACATATTGATCATGGAGGAAAAGCAGTCCATTCTGGCGCTGGGAGCCGGTGCCACCACAAAGTTCGTCTTTGACGGCGGCAGGCGGATCGAGCGCACCGACAATGTGAAGGATATCTCCAATTATCTGGCGCGGGTGGATGAGATGATTGAGCGCAAACGCGTGGGCATAGCGGCATACTGGGAGGATCGATAATCGAAGAAAGACATGAAAGATGGTCAGAGAAATGCATGGAAGACTGTCAGGAAAAAGAATATAGAATCATATAGAGAAAGGAACGCACATATGGCATTAGCAAAGAAGCCGGTCAACGGCATGAAGGATATTTTACCGGAGGAGATGGCGATCCGGGATTATGTACAGAGCGTCATCAAAGATACTTACCGCAGCTTTGGATTTACTCCCATTGAGACTCCCTGCATGGAGAACATCGGGAATCTGACCAACAAGCAGGGCGGCGAAAATGAAAAGCTGATTTTTAAGGTGTTGAAACGAGGAGAAAAGCTGAATCTTGAGATGGCCCAGACGGAAGCGGACGTGGTGGATTTCGGTATGAGATATGATCTTACAGTACCCCTTGCGCGTTTTTATTCCAACAATGCCAACAATCTGCCCGCACCCTTCAAGGCGCTGCAGATGGGAAATGTGTGGCGTGCGGACCGCCCCCAGAGAGGGCGTTACCGTCAGTTCATGCAGTGCGATATCGATATTCTGGGAGAACCCAGCAATTTGGCAGAGATCGAATTGATACTGGCCACCACCACCACCCTGGGCAGGCTGGGCTTTGCGGATTTCCAGATTCGTATCAATGAGCGCAGAATCTTAAAGGCCATGGCTGCCTACAGTGGATTTGCGGAAGAAAAGTACGATACAGTGTTCATCATATTGGATAAGATGGATAAGATCGGTATGGAAGGCGTGGAGAGAGAACTTCTGGAGAGCGGTTTTGCGGAGGAGTCCGTGAAGAAATATCTGGCAT
>CABQGZ010000698.1 GCA_902463835.1 uncultured Lachnospiraceae bacterium | reverse complement strand
ATTTCAGACTGCGCTGCTTATTTTGGGATTTGCTGCTATCAAGCTGCTCAATACGCTGTTTATGGCAAAGGCGGTTGCGCCGCTGATTGCAGCTGGCGCATGGATCCCGTCGGGGGATATGTGGCTTCAACGTGGACTGCTGTATTTCTTGGACAAAAACCGCTACTTATACGGCGCGACATTGTCGAATCCACGCGGATTTGCCATCTTGCAGGATATTTGCGGATCTGTGGAGGACGCACAAGCTTTGATAGATGCTGCCGGCGGCGGTGCTGCCGGATGGACTATCCCGGATTTTTTGAATATGGTTCTGCATTACCCGGTAGATGCGGTTGTACAGGCAATGGATAAATTCTTTTTATCCTTTTCCATTGATATGCGCCGCCAGTCTGTCACTTTTTTGATAGTTGGCTACAGCTTGTTCTACATTGCTGCTTGGAATGCTGTTCGCCGTATCCGACGCTTGCGAGATCTCATCAGCCCGAAAACACTGATCATTCTTTCTGCGCTATCCTCATTGATCCCCTCCATGGTCATGACACTCGAAATGCGGGTAGCCAGCGGGGCGCAGAGTATAGTTTTTGGCGTGGCGCTGCTATGCGGCAGCATTCCTCAAGCACTTGAAGGTGCCGCATATCGCTTGAGCCGTGGCAAGATCGGGCAGCGGCAGGAAGCGACTTCTGCAAGTTTGTACATAGTTTGGTTCATTTTTGCCCTTTTCTGCATGATGCATATGGGAACTTTGTATGCCCAATCTGACATAGGGACAGAAATGCTGTTTAAATGGTGGTAAAGGGGTGGCGCTATGATCTCATTCAACATACCCCCCTGCGTGGGGAGCGAGCTTACGTACGTCAAGCAGGCGATGGATTCGCACAAGATCTGCGGAGACGGACAGTTTACGAAAAAGTGCAACGCATGGATGGAGGAGCGGTTCCATGCCAAGAAGGTGCTCCTGACCACCAGCGGGTCTACCGCGCTGGACATGGCGGCGCTGCTGTGCGGCATCAGGCCCGGCGATGAGGTGATCCTGCCGAGCTATACCTTTTCCAGCACGGCAAACGCCTTTGTGCTGGCTGGTGCGAGGCTGGTGTTCGTGGACATCCGGCCCGACACCATGAACATCGATGAGACGAAGATCGAGGCGGCCATCACCGACCGCACGAAGGTCATCGTGCCGGTGCACTATGCCGGGGTGGCCTGTGAGATGGACACCATTATGGACATCGCCCACCGCCACGGCCTGATGGTGGTGGAGGACGCGGCACAGGGGGTGATGAGCACCTACAAGGGCCGCGCGCTGGGCACCATCGGCGATTTCGGCTGCTATTCGTTCCACGAGACGAAGAATTACTCCATGGGCGAGGGCGGAGCGCTGGTCATCAACAATCCGGCCTTTGACGAGCAGGCAGAGATCCTGCGGGAAAAGGGCACGAACCGCGCCAAGTTTTTCCGTGGGCAGGTGGACAAGTACACATGGGTGGATTTCGGCGACAGCTATCTGCCCAGCGAGCTGAACGCCGCGTACCTATGGGCGCAGCTGGAAAAGGCGGACGAGATCAACGACGACCGTTTGGCCACATGGCGGGCGTACTGGAACGCGTTCCAGTCACTTTCCCTGAAAGGGAAAGTGATACTTCCTGTTGTCCCGGAAAGCTGCGTGCATAACGCCCATATGTTCTACCTGAAGCTGAAAAACCTACAGGAGCGCACGGCGTTTATCGGCTATATGAGGGAGCATGGTGTGCAGTGCGTGTTCCATTATGTCCCTCTGCATTCCGCGCCGGCGGGGCTGAAGTTTGGCCGCTTCCACGGTGAGGACATCTACACAACGGCGGAGAGCGAACGCCTCGTCCGCCTGCCGCTGTATTATGGGATGACACAGGAGGATAGAGAAAAGGTAATTACAGAGGTAAAGGGGGTCTTGGGAAGATGAAGAAGATTATTGTTTTTGGAGCGACCGGCAACACAGGAATCTATTTCACTGATTACTGTAAAAAAAACCTCGACCCACAGGAATACGAGGTTATTGCTGTCGGCAGAAAGAACACGAACATCTTCGAGGATAATCACATCACTTATTACCGGGCTGATATTCGAAAGCAAGATGATTTTGAACAGTTACCACGGGATGATGTATACGCAGTTGTGAATATGGCAGGGCTCCTTCCTGCGTATTTGCGTGAATATGACCCATTTGCCTACGTAGATACCAATATTATCGGCGCACTTCGAATTTTGGAATATGCTCGAAAGGTGGGTGCAGATCGTGTTTTATACACCCAAACATGGGCGGAGATGGCGGGATATTGGGGCAAGGAAGAGGTGCTGCGTCCGTCCATGCGGCACTGCCTGTGCTATACGGGCGATCATGCTTTTTATGCGATTACAAAATCCATGATTGTCGATACAATGGAGCATTATCATCAAGAATACGGTCTCAAGAACTTTGTATTCAGACTGCCAAATATATACCTCTATAGCCCAGAAAAAACATATTATGTAAACTGCGCTGAACGCCCAATTGCGTATCGCTATATGATTGACAGGGCTATTGCGGGACAAGATATTGAGCTGTGGGGCAACCCTGATGCATTTAAGGACATTGTTTATGTGAAAGATTTGTGTCAGATGATGGCAAGAGCATTAACAGCACAAGTGGACGGTGGTACTTACAATGTCGGAACGGGGATTAAAACAACGCTGCGTCAACAAATCGAAGGGATCATTCAGGTGTTTTCGCCCCCAATTCACCCCTCAAGGATTATTCCTTGTCCACAAAAGCCATCGTTTGTCAGCTTTGTGATGGATATTGAAAATGCAAAAAATGATTTAGGCTATTCTCCGCAGTATGAT
>CABQGZ010000697.1 GCA_902463835.1 uncultured Lachnospiraceae bacterium | reverse complement strand
GCGATGGTCTGCTTACCGTGCGCACACCGCTGGATCTCCAGGAGGGAATCAAACGCAGCCCCTGGTCCGTGGTACTGGTGTGCGAAGATTACAATGAAGACGGCGATGTGAACTGGCAGGATGCGGCTGCGGCGTACAGGACGATCCGCAGCGAAGTCAAGGGTATGGATACCATGAAAGACAACATGATGTGGATCGCCATGAACTTTGCAAGCCTGGCACAGACGACCTTTGCCAGTTCCCTGGACCTTGGCAAGACCATCTATAACTATACCGATGGCTTTGGTCAGATGATCATGCATAAGGGCTATGCAGGTGAGGGACATGACGATTCCCACGGCGATTACGCGGGACATGTCAATCTACGTGCCGGCGGGGCGGACGGTTTTAATGCCGCTATCGAAGAGGGAAAAGACTATAATATCCAGTATGGGATTCATATCAATGTCAGCGAGCATATACCGGATGGACTGAGCTTTAACGAAGATGTTATGTATCGGCCTCTTTCCGCGAACTGGGGATGGATTGACCAGGCTTACTGGGTAGACGAGCAGAAGGATATTCTCTCCAGGAACCGTTATAATAATTTTGTGGCTTTAAGAAATGAATTGCCGGAGCTGTCCTTTATCTACGTAGATATCTATGGCGGTTCTACCTGGATGGCAGACAACCTGGCACAGGAACTGAACGATCTTGACTTTATTGTAGGTACGGAGTTCGGCGGTTCCATGGAGCAGGGCTCAGCCTTCACCCATTGGGGACGGGATAACTCCTATCCCAACAAGGGAATGAACAGTGAGATTATACGTTACTTTAAGAATGATCTGGATGTGTTTGTCACTAACGCATTGTTCAACAGCTCCATGATGCCTCGGGTTGCAACCTGGAGCAATAAGAATAATATCAATGAGGCGACAGAAGATTTCTTCAACCACAACCTGCCCCGGAAGTATATGCAGCATTTTGATGTGCTGGATATTGAGGAGGATTATGTTATCTTCTCCGACGGTGTAAAGAGTGAGAAGATCGGTTCCGGCGAGGTGGGCGACAACAATGTCGTAACGCTCACCAAGGATGGACGCAAGATTGCAGAGTGGACCTGGTGGAACTTAAGTCCTTCTGTCAATACGGAGGCGGACACAAATACAGGAGACGCGATCGTGTTCATACCCTGGTACGGCGAGGACAGCACCACAAAGAATCCAGATGATGCGGATAAGATCTATCATTGGAATGCCAATGGTGGAACGACCACCTGGCAGGTACCGGATAACTGGAAGAATCTGCAAGCGGCCGATGTATATCAGCTGAGCGGCGATAACAAGGTAAAAGTTGCAACCGTAGAGATTAAGGATGGGGAGATTACATTCAGCGCAGACGCAAAAACAGGCTATGTGCTGTATCCGGTCGGTTCTGCTGCTCCGAAGGTGGCAGGTGATTTCGGTTCCGGAACACCTATTGAGAATCCGAACTTTGATGCCACCGATTTGAGCGGATGGACAGGCAAAGTCACAGGAACTGCCGACGCTGCAGTGACAAAGAACCCCACCACCTGGGAGACTTATCTTGAGATGAACGGGAAGAAGGGGGATACGGCCACTGTTTCCCAGACTATGACTGGACTTGCGGATGGAAAGCGGAACACGGTATATTTCTTCGCGGAGCTGGATGATGATACACAGCTGGATGTAACCGTGGAGGTTGCAGGGAAAACATACCGGCAGACGGTATTGCCTACGGATATGAAGCATTATGACTTCAGTAAATTCTGGGGCACGGAATATCAGAAGGTGCGTGTTGCCTTTGATGTGCCAAAAGATGTGGATACAGCGAAGCTGACGGTGACAGCAGCATTCAAAGGGAATGACGCGCAGGTAAAACTGGATGAATTCCGTGTATGGACCAATCCGACCATCACACCGAACGCAAACGACGCGGATTATAAGAATTATATCCTGTACGAAGACTTTGAGAATGTGGAACAGGGTTACGGTGTATTTGCATATGCCTACGGCAGCAGCCAGTATACCCATCTTGCGGAATATCGCCAGGAGGCGGATCAGTTTACAGATTATGTTTTAGATGGGAACTTCTCTCTCAAGACAAACGAATTTGGTCGTGTTGGCGAGACGCTGCGCACCATTCCAAGTGAAGTACATTTTGAGAGAAATACGGAGTATGAGATCAGCTTCCAGTATGAAACCGGAATCGCAGACACTTATATGCTGTCCGTGAAGCGACCGGATGGAAGCACCGTGTATGAGCATATTTTTGAAGCTACAGAGCTGAACAAAGACGGCAAGACGGTGACGGCCAACTTTGCAACAGGCGATTACGACGATTATTATGTGGCGATCTTTCAGGTGAGAAGCACGGAGGATGCACCGGCGCCTGCAGTTCTTCCGGAAGGAAGCAGAATGGAATTCCGGTATATGTCTCTGGATAATGTAAGTGTGAGAGAGATTGTACAGGAAAAGCCGATAGATAAAGAAATCTTAAAGAACTTGATCGATCGGGCAACAGCGATGCTTCCGGATGAAGCGAAGTATGTGGCAGCGAAGTGGCCTGAGTTGGTCGGGAAGCTTGCAGAAGGACAGAACGTATACGACAATGCAAAAGCCACGCAGGCGGAAGTAGACGCGGCAGCGGAAGCGCTTCTGAATGCAATTGTTGCACAGAGATTCAAAGCAGACAAATCCAACCTGGAAGAGCTGCTGAAGAAGGTGGAGGCAATTGATATGTCTCTTTACACGGCAGAGACCGTACAGGTATTCCGTGCGGCTCTTGCCAACGCAAAGACTGTGATGGCGGATGCAAGCCTGTCTGAGAGCGACCAGCAGATCGTAGACGCGGCTGTGAAAG
>CABQGZ010000696.1 GCA_902463835.1 uncultured Lachnospiraceae bacterium | reverse complement strand
GCACATACTCGGGCCGCCGAAAGTCCCGAAATCCCACGCCGCTGTGGAAAATGCCAATGGCCAAAAACAGCACCAGCAGCCCGTAGCCAATGCCCTGCATAGCCCCGTTGACGGTCTGGATCGTCCGCCAAATCGTGCCGTCCTTAAACGCCTGGGGCGACTGGGTCAGCAGCGACCACATCTCCGTCAGCTTGTCGTTCCACAGGGTAAAGGCATAGTTGAGGTTGTCAATGATCCAGTTGTTGTCCATATAATATCACCTCAATAGTGAAAGCGTGAGATGTAGATCATCCAAACATCTCACGCCTCAAATTTAGATTTTTTCACATCCTATTTCAAACTTGTTGTTTATAAGTATTTCTTGTTTGAAAGTTACATTCGGATATTTAGCATCATCAATGCACTGAATTATTGATTCTCTTAGACTTTCAGATAAACGCATGCCAAATGTCACACCTGTTAGCCATTCCTTCGGATATGTAAAATAGTATTTATGCATATCAGTCCCCGCCGCAAACCTACATTCGCTATTTACCGGGTAACACAAAAGAATCCTATATTCTTTCTCATATTTCCAGCAATCCGGTTTTGATAAAAGTGCATCGTAAACAGGATAATCGTTTTTAACAAGCCCATCTGAAAATATAATGGTTTTTCTCTGATTCTCATAGTTCACATCCCCGCAATGGCAAAATAAACCAAAATTTTTGTGTGCAAAAATTACTTCATCACTCCACATTACTTTGTTGCAAAAGTCATTTGGAAAATCAAACTCCAAGCAAATACCTCTGTGATAATCTGCATAGTGTGCCCACATAAGTTGATTGTTTTCGCTTCTTGATAGGCAAAGCATTATCGCATATTCTAAAGGAATACCAAACGGCATTGTCTCTAAAATTCTCTTTCCTCTTGGCTCTTCCCAAATATTTTTACCAAGGTGGGAGGAAATTACCTCTTTGATTTCCTTTATATTTGGAGGTACGATATTGTCATTTTCTCTAAAAGTATAAGGTGCAACTGCTTCCAAAGGATCATTTAGTGTGGCTGGATTAGTAAAACTCAATTGCGCACACCGCAAGTTTTCTTTCATTCCTATGTATAGTCGAGTTCCATCTCCTCTATCAATTGCTGGAATATAACGGTACAATTTCATCAATGGTACACCTCCCTATGGACTATTATACCAGCAGAACTGTACTTTTCAATTGATAAATACTCTTTTTACACCGCGCCGATCAGCGTCAGAATTTCCTTGGCAAAGGCAATGAGCAGCCCGCCGAACAGGCACAGCAGCCCCTGGGTCCGCTGGCTGGCATCGTGGCTTTGGATGCTCATGCCCACCTGCACAACGCCCCAGCCCAGGATGATGATACCCACGGCCTTGATGATGGAAAAGATGAAGTCCGACAGGTTGTTAACGATAGCCAGCGGGTCGTCCCCGGCGGCGTAGGCGGTGGCCGCCGTCAGCGCACCGACACACAGGCTCAAAAGAAAAACGCGGCCTATCCTCCGCACCATAGATTTTTTCATTCTGTAAATCCCTCCAATAAGATCAGTTCCTCCAGCGAGACGAACGCCCCGCACATATCCGCGCAGGCGTAGTCCGCCGCCTTATGCACATAGGGCGCGGCCCCGCCGTCCGCCGTCCGGCTGAGGTTCGGGTGCCGCAGTAGATCGTATTTTTCATCCATCACCGGCTTTTCCCCCCGGATGAACAGCAGTGCATAGCGGTTATCCATGCTCCTTACCTCGTCCGGCGTCATCAGCTCCCGCGCCAGCTGCTGGCGGCTGACGGAGTCAGAGCCGTTTCGCCCTCGAGTGGTGCTCCTGTGCCGCACATCCAGGGTCTCCTTGCCCAGCATCTCCGAGATATATTTGTGGGTGGACTGCTCATTCCCGCCCAAATACAGCAGCGTGTCGGCGTTTCCCAGCAGCCCCTCCCATTCGTCCTTAAACAGTGCCTTCAGCCCCGAAATATTTTGCAGCACAATGGTGGACATGATGTTCCGGGAGCGCATGGTGCTCTGTATCTTCCCGAAGTCGCTGGGCAGGGCCACATTGCAAAACTCGTCCATCATCAGCCGCACCGGCACAGGCAGCGGCCCCCGATGCACCTTGTCCGCCTGGTAGTAAAGGGACTGAAACGCACAGGTGTAGAGCATCCCCACCAAGTAATTAAAGGTGCTGTCGCTGTCGGGGATCACGGCGAACACCGCCTGCTTCCGCTCCCCCATCCGGGAAAGCTCCATTTCATCATGGGATGTAATGCTTCTGATCTCCGGGATGATAAAGGCCGACAGCCGCACTGCCGCGGTAATAAGGATAGACCGGGCTGTTTTACCCGCCGCCTGCCGGAAGATATGGTATTCCCGCACGGCGATGTGGTCCGGCTCCTCATCCTCCAGCGCCTCAAACAGCAGGTCCAGCGGGGAGCGGTACGCCTCGTCCTCCTCGCTGGCCCCGCCGTTTTCCAGCATATACAGCACCGTTTCAAGGTTCTGCTCCTCCGGGGGCGCTTCATACAGCAGATACAGCATCAGCGCCGTGTCCAAGGCCACCTCCGCCCGCTCCCAAAACGGGTCGCTCTGCTGGGCGTTCTTGGGTGTGGTGTTTTGAATGAGGTTATTCACCAGCTTCATCACATCCTTGGCATCCCGGATATAGGCAAAGGGATTAAAAGCGTCCGAGTGCCGGGGGTCAATGAGATCAAACACCCGCAGCACATACCCCTCCTCCAGCAGCAGCGGCGCCAGGTCCCGGAGCATTTCACCCTTCTGTCAAGTGGTTTTGAGATATTTTTTGAAAAATCTCCAAAGCGCATAGCTGTGCGTAAAGTCAATCAGGCAACCTCTGCTTCCTGCAAA
>CABQGZ010000695.1 GCA_902463835.1 uncultured Lachnospiraceae bacterium | reverse complement strand
GGCGAAAAATCCCGAAAAGCAATCTGCGCGCCATACATAGGCATATATGCAAAGATAAACAGATATACCACTGCCGGCATCAGCAAAACATACAGCTGCCAGTCCTTCAAAAGACGCTTCATCTAAGGAACCTCCTTGTAGCTGCTGTTGGCATAGATTTCTCTGTATATCCCCAACAGTTCCTCGATCCCCATTTCCTTCAGCTCTTTTGCAAAGTCTTCCATCTGGGAAAGCGAGCGCTGTCCTGTTACAAACATTGCAAATTGCTGGGAGATATAAGGCTCGATCACCGTTGCCAGATCTGAGATTCTCTCCTGCGTCTCCTCGTCCACATAGTAGGTATAAGGAAAACCGTAGGTACTGTAGGGCACAAGATTCTTTGCAACACTAGCCCGATAACAGCCATCTCCGCTAGTCAGATCAAATTCTTTGTTTCGGATATGCTCCGGCATCTCAATACCATATGCCCTATAATGAGCCTCATTGGCCTCTGCGGTCTCGCAAGCGCCAAAATTGGGCATCGTCCCAGCCAGTTCTCGCATGAGATAAGACCAGGAGCTCATTTTATTAGGTATGGTCTCCTCATTCCATGATATTACGCCGTCCTCATCAATCTCCGGATGCGTATATCCAAATTCATACTCCGGATCATTTGTCCCGATCCACAGCGCACGGCAATCATCGGTTGTGCTGTTATAGTACATATCAGCAATACGCATGCATAATTCCGTATCGGCAGAGATGACAAACCCGCCTTTTGCTACAAATTCCGGACGCACCCATTCTGGCTCCTTCTGCCACCTGCTAGTCAGCGGATAACATGCCTCCCATTCATCGAAGCTGGTCATTCCAAGCAGATAGACAGGCTCCCGGAACACCGCTGCCTGACCGTTGTTCACCCGGTTGACGATCTGCTGATCCGTGATGACAAAGAACTTCGGATCGATAATCTCGTCCTTGTAATACTGATTTAAAAGTGTCAGATATTCCCGGTAAACCTCTGTGTCATAGGCCGGAATCACAACCTCACCGTCCCGGATAGCAGGCGCAGTTCCAATACCATCGCTTGTCACATACCCAAAGGCATTCAGGATATAATAGGTCGTATTATACCCCATACCACCGGAGAGCGGATACAGATTCTCACTTCCCACGCCAGAGGGATCCGCTTCCTTGATCGCATACATGGCTGCAGTAAAATCATCCAGGGTCTTTGGCATCTTTATACCCAGCTTATCCAGCCATGCCCGATTTAAAAAGATCCGCGTAAATCTCCCCTCATCCGATTCACTGAAGATCCAGGGTGCGGAATAGACATGTCCATCCGGAAGCGTACATACACTCTTAACTTCTGCGTTTGTTTCGAAATACCGCAGAAGATTGGGTGTGAGCGTCTCATTCATATACTCATCCATCGGAAGCAGCATCCCCTCCTCCTGGCCATATTTGTACAATTCATTTGACGTCAGATTCATATTGATAATGATATCCGGCAATGCTCCTGAGGAAAACATGAGGTTCTTCCGATCGCCTACCGCTGCATCCAGAATGGTCTCCACCTCAAGCTCCACGTTGTATTTTTCCTTTAGATATTTGCACAGCCACAAATCCTCCCACTCACCGCCTTCCGCAGTCTGAACCAGCGCTACCTTCAGCTTGATGGTACCGGTATATTCGTCCTTAATGACGGGATAAGCACTGTCCAGATTCAGATATTCCGGATATCCATTCTCTCCCACCTTACTGTCTCCCTGTCTATCCTTCCCTGTATCTTTTTTGCATGCCGCCGGCAGGAGCATCACGAAAGCCAGCGCCAGCGCCAGAACTCTCCTCATTTTCTTACCCATGATCCTCAATCCTTTCCTTCCTGATTTCCTTGATCCGACTGCTTTTTACGGCGGCGGATCACGATCACAACCACTGCTGCCGCACATGCCAATATCACAATCACCACAATTGCGATTATGAATACGCCGTTATTCGCTTTGTCAACCTTATCCATCTTGTCGGTCTTATCCACTTTATCGGTCTTATCCGCCTTATCGGTCTTATCCGCCTTATCGGTCTTATCCACCTTATCGGTCCTATCCACTTTATCGGTCTTATCCGTTTTATTCGTAGTGTCCGTTTTGTCTGTGCCGTCCGGTTTTGTGACAGGTTCTGCTGTCCCGCCTTCCTCTCCTATAGTCAGCGAGAAATCATCTACATACAGTATCTCTGCCCCCGGTTCTGCATTTACTTTAAAATCAATCTGGTTTAATGACTGAAAGGTGACATCTCCAGTACCCGCATGATTCTTGATGGGCAGCCGGTCAAATCCATTTTCCACGTAAAACTTTCCATCCACAACAACAAAGCGATAGGAACACTTCAACTCAGTCCATGTATTCGCCTCCGCCACCTTCTGATCCCCGTAACTGTCATTCCATATAGGCGCACCAGTCTCAGCACCATTTCCCCAAGGTGTGACAATCAAGGCAACCCATACCGTATTCGACGGCTTTACCCACACTGAAAATTCGTACCACTGATCCAACAGGATACTATCACCGGGCAGACTCTGGAAAGGCATCTCGTCTGCAGTCTTGCGTCCCGTTACCTTTAATGCGTACTCTCCTCCGTGGACATCCTCCTTCGTAACCTCCGCCTTAATGCTCTCTCCTTGTGTCTGAAAACTGTCAAAGCTGCCGCTCTCAAAACCAGAATTTGTAAAAAGATTTTCCGCCGCCCAAGACGGAAAAGTCAGAGCGGAAGCCATGGTAAGTCCTGTTACAATTGCCGTCGTAAAAAACGATATTGCTTTTCTCATTTTCCATTTCGCCATTATATTTTCCTCCTTAAATTCGCATGTCAACACAGTGATA
>CABQGZ010000694.1 GCA_902463835.1 uncultured Lachnospiraceae bacterium | reverse complement strand
GCCCCATCGGCAGCGGCAGCACGCCATAGTCATCCGGCATTCCACTGGAAAATACCTCCGACACAACCCAGAAGTCCGACAAGTGGAACAGCGTCTTCCGCGACATGAATACATTGGATTCGGCAAGTCCATAATCGTTGCCCACAAAGTCCTCATTGTCAAGAAGTCCGTTTCTGTTAAAATCCTGACAGAACTGCAGCGCGTTGAGCATGGGATCACTCAAGCAGTTATACGTATACTTCCCGTCCTTGTTGGCAACAAACTCCACATTATTTGCCGCGGCAAAAAATCCGAAGCAGGGGTAACCGTTGATCATTCCCTTTACAGAGCCGTTGGACTTGGTGGTAACTGTCTGACAGATTTCCGCGAATTTGTCATAGGTCCACTGCTTATTGCGCACAAGCTCATACAGATCCTCGATCCCGTATTTTTCCGCAAGGGTCTTGTTGTAGGTAAGCACATTCCAGTTGACGGACTGACACTGCTGCTGCAGGAACGCCACGCCGTACTGCACATTGTTTATGGTGTTAAATTCCTTGCTGACGGACAGCCAGTCATTGCTGTCGAGGCCCAGATTTTTAATCGTGGAGACATCGGCAATATTTCCGCTGCGATAGATGTTTGCGAATTCATGCTGGATATTGATAATGTTGGCATACACCTTGCCCGCCGCCACACTTGTGGTAATATCCTGCTCGATGGTGGTCATGTTGGGAGCAAACACTTCTATATGACAGTTGTAATCCTTCTCAATCTCCTTTAATATCTTCGCACAGTTCTGCTTCTCCGGCGTATCGCTCTCACCGCCGTCAATCCAATAGGAATCCGCAATGGTGATGGTCTTGCCGCCCATATCATAAATCGTTTCGGAAAAGCCTGTATCGCTGTCCTTTCCCGATGAAGCATTGCCATCCTTTGGACTGTCTGCGCTGCCGCAGCTGCAAAGTGTTTGCAGTATCACAACCGTAACAAGACACACTATCATACTCTTCTTGCATTTCATACAAAAACATCCTTTCCTGTTTCATTATTTTGGTCTATTATACTATTTTCTGTCGAGGAAATGAACCACAGTTTATCCTTCTTATAGCACAATTTGTATGGTATTTTTGGAAAACTCTGCCATACAAATTGCGTAATTATATCATTCTCCAATGGGTTCTTACCGTATAAATTGTACCCTTCAAAAAATAAATTGTGGTTTTCATCAAATATCAGTGATGATAAAATAAAAATAATGATATGTGTATGTATTGACGAAACAATACATATAGAAACGAGAAATGAGGTCAGACAAAATGGACAACACGATTACGCCGCGTCAAAGAAAATGCTTTGCCACCGCCGTCAAATTCACGGAGGGAAATGTAAAAAACCCCCATCATATTACAACTTGCGAAAGGACCTGCACAGAGCTTGTCTGGGAGATTGGAAAGGAAAAGCCATATCTTTGTATCGATCTTGGCCCCGCCTCCCCGGGCGGGTACCCTGTATTTGCGGTAGAGGGCTTTGAGGGCGACCCCATTTTGCGCATCTCCTATTCCGACTGGTACGATTATATCTGCGATCCCAGCTACCGGGAGCTTGGGGATTTTAAGCGGGGAAGCTGCAAATACCTTGGTCCCGAGCTTCCTGTAATGCCTGGAAACCCCAACCGCTTTGAGCTTTATCACATCTGCCGCAGCGGTATCTATACCTACCCGCTTATCCAGGGGCAGCAGCGTTTTGCTCTGCTTACACTGGAAACCCCCGGCTGCTTGGTGAAGCTTTCTTCCTTCTATATTTATTATACTTCCTCCCTGCAGTCCTACCCCGGTGGCTTTCGTTCCTCTGACGGGCGCCTGGATTACCTGTGGGATGCAAGCATATATACGGTCCAACTGGCCACCTTATCCAATTCGGCAAATCTCGACATGGTGGAGGGCCGCATGATGGTTCGCGCCCTCACCAAGGGCAATAAGGCCAGCGTACTGAAATGCGGCAGCGACTGGTCCGATTACACACTGCATTTGACCTGTGAGCTGCCCATGGAGCCTGATTGCGAGAACGCCGTTTTCTGGTCAGTGCGCGCAGCGGACGATGACAACGCCTATCTATTCCGCCTGACGCAGAACGGCCGCCTGCGGTTTTATCTGCGCAAGGACGGCGTCAATTATGAGAGACCTCTTTCGCAGGAGGCCATGGCTGCGCTGTCCTACAACGAGCCTTTCTGCATAGATACTGTCGTTTATGGAAATCATATCTCTGTCTCCGTTGACGGCAGGCACCTTTCCACCGTGTCCACCGATGACTTATCCTGCGGCAGTATCGGCTTCTGCCCCACCATCGAGACATGGTTTATCGTAGATGGCTTTACCGTCACCGCAGCCGATGGCACTATCCTTTATAAGGAGGATTGCAAGAGAGGTCTCCTGGACTATCGCTACAATGCCGCCGAGGAATTCATTGCCGACGGCGCCAAGCGCGACCGTCTGCCCTGGGTTGGGGACTTGTTCTGGACCTTTGAGAATGTATACTATTCCTTCGGCGATTTTGCACCGGCGCGCAATACCATCGAAATGTTCCGGCGCCACCAATGTCCCGACGGCTATGTATGGGGTACCTGCTATCCGGAGAATCGCAAAGCACCCAGAGACTTTGATTACGGCATGTATCAATCCGATATTTTTTCGGCCTGGTATGTGATCACCATATCCCGCTACTACCTTTTCACCGCGGACAGGGAAAACCTGGAAAAATGGTATGACTCCGTCAAAAAGGATCTGAATTATCTTTCCATGCACGTGGAGAGCACCGGCCTTTTCTATCAGAGATACGAGACCTCAAAGGGTCTCTGGGATCACGTGCTGAATGATTACGGCTATTACAGCTACAAC
>CABQGZ010000693.1 GCA_902463835.1 uncultured Lachnospiraceae bacterium | reverse complement strand
GTACTGGCAAGAATTGAGCAAAAGTTTCGTGCGGAAAAGAAAAATCTGATTGGAGTTGAAAAATATCGCAAGCCGGAGGACATTGTCAATCTGATTGTGGAATATATCCATCAGAATTATATGCATACCATTGATTTGGGAGAGATCTGTTCGGAACTGGGATTTTCCGTTTCCTATCTGGCAAAGATCTTTACGAAGCAGAAAGGTATGCCGCCCACGAAGTATATAAAGGAGTACAGGATCAGTCTCGCAAAGCAGCTGCTGCGAAATACGCAGCTGCAGATCAGTGAGATAGGAGACTCCGTGGGCTATCCGGATCAGTTTCATTTTAGCAAAGTGTTTAAACAGGAAACGGGGTTAAGTCCTTCGGAGTATCGGGAATGATAATAAAGGAGTTTTTATATGTTAGAAAAAAAGGCGGAAAGAATATTGTGCAAGCTTGCTTCTGGAATACTTGCCATAGAGGGGATACAGGAAAATATTTTTCGCTGTGTATATACAAAACGGGAGGAGATCCTGCCGGTATCCCCGCTTGATATCCGAAGGGAACCGAAGGTGTGTCTGGGGATTACGGAGGATGCGGATGTGTATCGGATCTACTCCTCCAGAATTCATCTGAAGGTAGAGAAGGAGAGCGGGCGCTGCTTTTGGAAGGAGGCAGGAACAGGAAGGAACCTTCTGAAAGAGAATCCCAAAGAGTTGACGGAGACGCCCTACACGGTGTATTCCACAAAGGGAGAGAAGCCGGAGATTCGGCGGGTGAAGACGGTAGATGGGGAACGGAATTTTGTAGAGAATCTGGCTCCTGTTATGGATCATATGGCATATCACGGAAAGCTGTGCTTTGCATTTGAAGAAGGCGAGCAGATTCATGGTCTGGGACAGGGGGAGGAAGGAATCTACGATTACAGGGGGAAGACCCAGTATCTGTATCAGCACAACATGCGGACACCCATTCCGTTTTTCCTGTCCGACAGAGGGTATGCCATATTGGCGGACTGTGGTTCTGTAATGACATTTCAGGATGACAGTCGCGGCTCCTATCTGTATCTGGATACGGTGGAGCAGCTTGATTATTACTTTATCGCGGGCAGAACCGTGGATGAGCTTATCGCAGGATACCGGCTGCTTACAGGTAGAGTCGCTATGCTGCCAAAGTGGGCCTTTGGATACGTACAGTCCAAGGAGGCATACCACAGCCAGCAGGAGCTGATCGATATAGCTTCGGAATACAGGCGAAGAGGAATACCTTTGGACTGTGTGGTGCAGGATTGGAATACATGGGAGGAGGGCGCATGGGGCAATAAAAAGGTAGATAAAAAGAGATACCCGGATATTGCGGCTATGAACAAGACACTGCATGAGATGCATGTGCACTCCATGATCTCGATCTGGCCCAATATGAATTCCGGAACGGAAGACTACGTGGAGATGGAAGCGGGAGGATTTCTGCTGAATGATTTTGCTACCTATGATGCGTTTTCAAAAGAGGCCAGAGATCTGTACTGGAGACAGGCAAAAGGATTATTTGACGGAGGGTTTGATTCCTGGTGGTGTGATTCCACGGAACCCTTTTCCGGGCCGGACTGGAACGGAGAATTTCTCCGGGAACCATGGGAGCGTTTTCAACTGGTGGGCGGTGAGCACAAGAAGTTTTTGAGGCCGGACAGAGCCAATCTTTTTGCGGTTGCTCATGCCAGAGGGATTTTTGAAAATCAGAGAAAGGAGAGACCGGATAAACGGGTGTTAAATCTGATCCGGTCGGGTTATGCCTCCAGCCAGAAGTATGGAACGGTATTATGGTCAGGAGATATCAGCGCTACCTGGGAGGTGTTCCGAAAGCAGATCACAGAAGGGCTGAATATGGCAATGAGCGGAATCCCATATTGGACGCTGGATGCAGGCGGCTTTTTTACTGTAAATAAGAATTGGCGGCGCCGGGGCTGCAACTGCAGCAATGATCCAACACCCAAGTGGTTTTGGAGAGGCGATTATGAGGAGGGCGTGGCGGATTACGGATACCGGGAGCTGTATGTCAGATGGCTGCAATACAGCGCATTTTTGCCCATGTTCCGCTCTCACGGAACGGATACGCCCCGGGAAATCTGGAATTTTGGTGAGAAGGGCGAGACCTTCTACGAGGCGATTGCCGAGACGATCCGGTTGCGCTATCGGCTGATGCCCTATATTTACACAATGGCCGGAAAAGTGTGGAGAGAGAATTACACCATGGTGCGAAGCCTTCTGTTTGATTTTCCGGAGGATGAGAAAGCGGCGGCAATGTCCTCGGAGTATATGTTTGGCGACAGTCTGTTGATATGCCCTGTCACGAAGCCGATGTTCTATGAAAAAGAGAGCAAACCCATTCCAGGAGAAAAGAGATGGGAGTGTTATCTGCCGGCAGGCTGCGATTGGTATGACTTTTACACAGGGACCAGGTATAAAGGCGGGGAGACGGTTTTGATGGAAGCGGTACTGAACCGGATTCCTGTATTTGTGAAGGCTGGTTCCATTATTCCTATGGAGTGTGGTATGCAGTATGCTCAGGAGGAAGTGGAGACGCCTTTGGAGCTTCACGTATATCCGGGAGCAGATGCGGCCTTTACGTTATATGAAGATGATGGCGATGGATACGGGTACGAGGAAGGAAGCTATCAGACGGTTCTTATGGAGTGGAATGACAGGGAATGGAAGCTGACGATCGGAGCCGCCGATGTAAAATATCCCCAGGGGATACTGGGGCGAAATTGCCAGATAATCATAAATGACGAACAAAGGCTGTTGAAATATGAAGGGAAGGAAGTGTCGGTATAAGGTTGTGCGGTTCACTCCCTGGCATGAACGAAAAAAACCGATGGTACAGACGAATTTTAGTCG
>CABQGZ010000692.1 GCA_902463835.1 uncultured Lachnospiraceae bacterium | reverse complement strand
CCGCTGTCCCCACCCAGTCCTCCAGCCGGATAAAACATTCCGCCTCCTTCGGTATGTCCGAAAAAGCGTAGGTCTGTCTGACATTCCCCCGGTAAAACCAGAGATTTTGCCTTGTCAGCTCACCACCATGCTTTTCGCTGCTGTCTGTCAATACAAAACCGCCGTCGGTATACAATGTCTCGATTCCCTCCGTCACACTGGCTTCTGTGCGCACATCAAAGCTTCCGATGATATAGATATCCTCCGGCTCCACCGGATAGAAGAACCGATTCCGATACCCTTCGAAATCTCCCTGCTCCTCCAGCTCCTCCGGGCGCGTGATCTCAAATTCCAGTTCTATCCGGTTCGTTCCGTTCCCTGCCAGCCCCGCTATCGGGAACACGTGGAAGGCCTTGTCGATCCACCACCCTTCCCGCCGGTTCAAGACGTCCGTCCCATTGACCAGAATCGCTGTTATGCCGTCACTCTCCGCCACCAGCGCAAGATCCTCCGGCAGCTTCTCTTTAAAATCCGCCGCAAAGTGATAGATCAGCCGGATCCTCGACACCTTTCCTGCCTCATAAGCCCGCTGATACACCAGATCCGCACAAGTTGCCGGGATTACATCTTCGCACAACAGCACATCATTTACATAGACATCACAATGTCCCACCGTCAAGGCATTTGGGGAGAGCAGCTCCACCCGGGACGGCAGCAATTCTTCTGTATATGTCCGGTGCTCTGCTGCGGCTGTGAATTTTGCCGACAACGTCCCGTCATTTCTTCTTTCTTCTGCCGCTCTTTCTCCCGCCTCTTTATACCCCGGCACAAGTTCTTCCTCCACGATCACACATACGCTTTCGGTCGGGGTCAATCGCATCGGCACAAAGGTATATTCCCCGTCATAGAAACTTTTATAGCCCTTGCAGCTCTCATAACCACTGCTGTTCTCACAGCCCTTAATCTCCCGCCTGCCCCTCACCTTAAGGTACAGCTTCTTTGTATCACTGTGAGAAGGATTCATCAGAAAGATTCGCTGCGTTCCATCCTCCAGCACGCGCCGGGACAGAATCACACCAGAAACCGCCTGTCCGCCAAAGCCGTCGACTGCCAGTACCTCCTCCGTCTGGCCGGTAATCAGGAAATACTTCTCCAACAGACCGCGCCGGTTCTCTACCACGATTCCCAGCAGCCTGTCATTTCCCCTCTGCTTTGCCATATCCTTACTCTCACGTTCTGTGCTGCCAACTGCTTTTCCACTCTGCCTCCAGGCATCCGCCATAATGCCCTCGCGCAGCACGGGCCGGCGATTGATAAACACCACATTCCCGCCTTCCGCTGACAGCTCCCGCAGCTTCTCACCGGTAGTCCGGTTCAGAGACAAGCTGTCTGGCACGATCACCGTAGGACATTTGATATCCGCCCGGCAGAGTATGCCCTCACAAATCTCGAACCTGGCCAACTCCTCCTCCGTCACAATCAGAAAATCCTTCTGCAGATCCAGCAGCTGTTCCACCAGCAGGCGGAACTGATTGGAGATGTACCGGGCTTCCTCGGAGAATTCCTGTGTGCCCGCCAACACGCACCACATACTGGTGACCGGATGCACCACCAGAAGATGAATATCCCGCCGCCCCTGGGCCAGAAATTCATTGACTCTTGCAATCTCCCTGCTCACAGTTCCAAAGATCTCCCACCATGGCTCCTGATAAGAGAAAAATGCCGGATAATCCCGCTTCCGCCGCCCACGCATGGAGTAGGCAGACAGATGGGTCACGATCGAATTGATTCCAAAGGCCGCCTGCCACTGGGCGATCCACAGCAAATCGTTAAAGCTCACATCCCAGCCGCTGCAGCCGAAGCTCTCACTGGTGATTCTTTTCCTTCCCGCCAGATACGCGCAATCCGAAACCTGCTTTACCAGAACCGGAGACGTCAGCCGACGCCCCAGGAAATCAATGCCTGGACGGGTCATCACACCGTACTGGGCCATCAAATCATAGTTGGCGCTGGTCTGATTGCAGAGGCCGTCCTCATTGGAGAAATGTCCGGTGAACTCCAGATGATTTTCCAGGCACCAATTCTCAATCTGCTCTGTAAATGCGGTGCGAAAAAGCTCTGATACCAGCTTCGCCGCCTGATATTTAAAGGGCGCATGCTCCAATCCATCCCTGGTGAGTCTCCATGCTTCGTCAAAGAAATCATATCCATAGGCCTTGTAAAAAAGTTCCATAAAATCAAAGGTATAGGGAAACTTTCCCACCAGCTGAGGTTCATCCGTGAAAATCCCCGGTATCACTTCTCCAAAATATTCGCCCAGCTCCTCCTTGTATTTCTCATGGGTAAAGCCGATAAATGCTTTCATGGCTCTTGGATTCAGAAGATCCGCATACCCCACCAGTTGTCCAAGACAGCAGAACAGATCTCCTCCCGCTGCCTCCTGATCCGGAATCCGCTGGCAGCTGCCATCCGGCAGAGTGCAATAAACTGCTAACACTCTCCCATCCCCAGCACCTGGCAGATGATCCAGGAAATAGAGATACTTTGCCGTATAATCCTCCCCCAATGCCGGCACTCTTCCCCCGGCAAAGCCGCTGGGCCAGCCATTTTCATCATAGAGCCATGCCTTAAGCTTCTGCTTCTTCGCCTCCTCCACTGCAGTTCGGCAGGCGCGAAACCACTCTGTCCCCATGTACTCCAATGTGAGACCAGCCCTGGCGTGCATGAAGAAGCCTCCAAAGCCCTGCTCCGCAAACTGCCGGATCTGACTTCGAATCTCCTCATCCTCCATCTCTCCATTAAAGCTCCAAAAAGAAAGCGGTCGAAAGTCTTCTTTTGTCATGTCGTTACTCCTTGCTTTTTGTTCTATGTGTCCATTTTTTCTAGTATAGCTGTTTTCTATTTT
>CABQGZ010000691.1 GCA_902463835.1 uncultured Lachnospiraceae bacterium | reverse complement strand
ATTTTTGTTAATCATTACATTGGACGAGCCTTCGTCCGTGTAGATTCCCCAGCCGCCATAACCATACTGTAGGTTGGCCTTCACATTATGTATCACATTTTCTGTGATCACAATCCCCTCTTTTACGCCCAGTGTATAGACCGCTCCCATATCCGACAGTAGATTCATTCCCACGTTGTAGATATGATTCTGCTTCACCAGAATGTTGGAGGTCACAGAATGACCATAGCCCCACACCCAGCCCAATGTGACAGCCGTATAATAACCATCATGAATCTCATTGTTCGAGATTTCGCCCTCAGCAGCATGCAAAATTCCCAGCGCTGTCGCATTGAAAAAATTCTGCCCGTACCGCGCAATAAGATTGTCGGATATCAAAAAACCCCTTGTGACCAATGGATGCTCCTTTTCCAGATTCTCCCCCACCACATAGATTGCATTGGCTCCAAGATCCTGGAATCTGTTTCCCGTGACCGCAATTTTCTGCACGTTAACCCCAAACTTCAGACAATTCGCCATAATTCTGGAAAATGTACAATTCCGAAAAGTAATCTCTCTTGCATTTGTGAAATAGAAGGCAGGAATTGCATCGTAAGCCGCCTGATGATGATCTGCACCGCAGCTGTTAAAAGTCTTCTTCGGTATGCTCCAATCGGTCATCCCAAAAGACAGACCCTCAAAGCTGATATTCTGTGCCCCATCGCACACCACAAGCTGTTCTGTACCTCCCGCATACAAGCATGTGCTCTTAAGCTCCTCCTCCGGGAATGGGATGTAATATAATTTCCCTGAATTCCGATCCATATACCACTCGCCCGGTTCCGACATGGCTTCCCATACATTTTCAAAATAATACCTGTCGCCAGTCTTGATCGTCATGGTTGCAGGACGTGAAAACACAATATGACCGGTGTCAGGATTCACATCCCTGATATCCACCAGCTCGTCCTTCCAATAATGAATGACTCGCACAGTGACATCCGTCTTATGCTTAAAATTCAGAAGATCTCCCGGATCCACATACATAGCATAATTCATTCTCACATTGGGATCCTGTCCATAGACTGTATCATGGATTCCATATCCCTCCTCATCCAAAGCCTGCCGCACTGCAAAATAATCCTTCTTTGGCCAGCGCGGACGCGGAAGCACTGCTTCTTCATTGAACATACTTCGAAAATGTCTCTTGTGTTCTTCCAACCAGGTCACCCACATAGCAATCCCGTTCACCTGTTCTTCTTTCCAGCCGGATACCGGGAATGCACCGCAGATTTTTGGCTTTTCCCCTGCTGCCGCGCAAAAACAGATGTCATGATCACCGTCTGCAAGCATAATGGGCTTCTCCCAAAAATATTTTCCATCTTTATAATATATGGAGGCACTCTGATATGCTTCCCCGCGTATCCGCGCAAGCGCCTCCTCCGTGGTTTTTAAGGGACTCTGCTCTGTTCCCATACCTTCGTCATTGCCCCAAGGCGCAATCCAAAACTCTAACCTTTCCATCTGTTCCTCCTAGTTATGCGAATCTAATTTCATTCTGCCTCTCTTCTGCCTGCCCTGGAAATATCCCACTTCACAAATCCCTTTTCCAGCGCCGGTGAAAAATCCCGCAGCATAAAATCTCTATTTTCGGCATCCGTAAATCTGGGATCCACAAAGGACGCCATATTATAAATCCCATATGTCTCATTATATTTTTCTACATTGATTCCCTGATCCCCGCTGGTATAATCCCAGAAGAAATTACCGCTATCTGTAAATATGTTTTTACCTTTCATTCCGCTGATAAAGGCCGGGCCGTCTGTAACAATAATATTTTTGATCAGATGAAAGCCCACATGCGGCTGCGCTTTTGCCAAAGACACACCGCCCTGCGCAGAGAAAGCAAAGATATTATTCATGATCACATTGTCCTGTCCATAGTGCTGATAGAAGGATGTAGAACTGCAGTCATAAACCAGATTCTTAGAGACCATCACGTTGGAGGAACCCTCATCCATATAGATTCCCCAGCCGCCGTAACCATATTCCATGTTAGCCTGCACATCATGAATCACATTCTCCGTGATCTCAATTCCTTGTTTTACGCCCAGGGTATAGATTGCTCCCATATCCGACAAGAGATCCTGCCCTACATTATAGATAAGATTTTGTTTTACCAAAATATCTGAAGTGACAGAATAGCCATATCCCCAGACCCAGCCCAATGTAATGGCCGTAGAATAACCATCGTGAATCTCGTTGTTGGTAATCTGGCCGCTTGCACCATGAAGAATCCCCACCGCCGTAGCATTAAAGAACCTCTGTCCGTAATCCTCGATCAGATTGTTGGTGATCCAAAAGTTCCTGGTGACCCGGGTATCATCCTTCTCCAGATTTTCTCCCACAAGAAACACAGCATTGGCTCCGATATCACAAAAAGTGTTATCCGCGACAACAATATCCTGGACGTTATACCCGAATTTCAGGCATGTGGAATTGATTCTGGAAAAATTGCACTTTCGAAATGTAATACCCTCCGTGCTTGTAAAATAAAACGCCGGAGTAACATCATATGCTGCCTGGTGATGGTCTGCCCCACAGCTGTTGAAGGTACTTTTCGGGATACTCCAGTCTCCCATAGAAAAATCCAGTCCTTCAAAGCTGATATTCTCCGCTCCCTTACATACCACGAACTGCTCCGTCTGCGCCGCGTACAACCTGGTGTCCTCCATTTTTTCCCCAGGCATCGGAATATAGTAAAGCTTTCCAGATGTGCCATCCATATACCATTCCCCGGGTTCTGACATTGCCTCAAATACATTTTCGAAGTAATACCGGTCACCGCTCTTGATGGTCATAGTTGCAGGCCGTGAAAATACAATATGGCCTGATGCAAGATCCA
>CABQGZ010000690.1 GCA_902463835.1 uncultured Lachnospiraceae bacterium | reverse complement strand
CAAGTCCTGGGGAAGAGGTATGCCTGTACTCAGACCCTTGCAAGACGTCGGCACTCGCACCCGACCCGCGTACCTCTCTTGCTTTGGGGCGTCCCTTCGCTGCAATTCTAAATAAGCCTTCTTTCGCTAAACCACCCTTTATTTTCGGGAGAACTTCACTTTAAAGGTATACCAGAGCGCTCCGGTGATACATACGGAGGAGTAGGCTCCGCAGATAATACCGGCCATCAGCGGCATTGCGAACTCCTTAATGGAAGTTACACCCAGAAGCCACAGCACAAACACCATGATAAAGGTGGTCAGAGAGGTGTAAATACTTCTGGTAAGAGTCTGGGTGATACTTCGGTTGGCCACTTCCTTCAAGGTCTCGGCATTCTGCTCCTTGACCAGCTTCAGGTTCTCACGAATCCGGTCAAAGATTACGATGGTGGCATTGATGGAATATCCCACAATGGTCAGCATACATGCGATGAAGGTGTTGCCCACAGAAGTCCAGGTAAACACATAGAAGGCCAGTACCACCAGCACATCATGTACCAGTGCCAGCACAGCGCTTCCTGCAAATCGGATATCCTTAAACCGGAACCAGATGTAGATCAGCATACATATGGTGGAGATCACCACCGCCCAGATGGCGTCCGACTTCATCTCGGAGCTTACGGTCGCGCTGATATTCTCATTGATGATCTTATTTTCCTCCACACTGAACTGTTCTTTCATTGCCTTGTTAAACGCTTCACGCTCATCCAGAGCCATGGTGCGAGTCTTGATCACTACCTCGTTTGTTCCGTCAATCTTCTGAGTCTGAACATCACCGCCTCCGATGATCTCTTCCACTACCGGAACAATCTTATCGTTGATATCGTTGATCGAGTAATCCTCATTGAAGGTTACGGTCGTCGCGCTTCCGCCCTTGAAATCAAGGCTGTAATTCAGGATGTCTCCGCCTGTCCCCTTGTGGATTCCCATACCTACAAAACCACCCAGGATCACCACCAGAGAGATCATGAGGAATACACCGCGTTTTCCAAGGAAATTGACAGTCTTACGCTCTTTCTGCATACCGTAGAGCTTCTCTCCCTTCAAACCGATGGCAAAGAGACATTTCATCAGCCATCTTGTCACCACCAGTGCGGTGAACATGGAGAGCACAATACCGATGCCCAGGGTGTAGGCAAAGCCTTTTACCGTTCCGGAACCACGAATGCCCAGCACAACAGCTGCGATCAGCGTGGTGATATTGCCGTCCACAATGGCAGACATAGCTTTGTGGAAACCAGACTGAATGGCGGACTGTACCGTCTTTCCAGCAGCGATCTCCTCCCGGATACGGGCGAATATAATGACGTTGGCGTCTACAGCCATTCCAATAGACAACACAATACCGGCGATACCTGGCAACGTCAGCGTAATATCAAAGATCCATAATACATAAACCGTCAGAGCACAGTAAAGAACCAACGCAATGCTGGCTGCCAGTCCCGGAATACGGTATACAAGGATCATAAACAGCATGATCAGGATAAGGCCGATAGCTGCTGCCAGAAGACTGGTGGACAGCGCTTCCTCGCCCAATTGAGCGCCCAATACCTTGGAGTGCAGCTCCCGAAGTTCCAGAGACAGGGATCCTACACGGATGAAGGTTGCCAATTCGTTTGCCTCCTCATACTCTCCCGAACCACGGATGATACAATTTCCATCAGTAATAGCATTTTCAACGGTCGGCACACTGATGAGCTCTCCATCATAATAGATAGCAATACTCTGATTTGCTGCCGCCGCAGTTGTGGTTGCACTGGCAAAGATCTGAGCCGCTTCCTTCGTAAAGCTCAGCTGTACCACCGGTTCTTTTGCCTGTGTCACCTGGGAAGTTGTCTGATAGCCAGCTTTTGCATCCGCCACGTCAGAACCGCTCAAGATCACAGAACCATTTTCAATAAGCTTTTCCAGATCATAATTCAGCTTATAGCCGCCCTTGGCACTGTCATAACTGTAATTTTCGTTGCCATCCTTGTCCTTCTGGACAATAAAATAGAGAGATCCCGGACTTCCCAGTTCCTCCAGAATCGCATTGGCATCGCTGACACCAGGAATCTCGATACTGATCCGATTGTCACCCTCCTGGTACACGTTGGCTTCTGTACTGTAGGATTCCACACGCTTCTGGAGCTTGTAAACCGTGTCCTTCATATCCTCCGCGCTGGGATTCTCCTCTACAGTCTCATAAGTGATGCTGACACCGCCCTTTAAGTCCAGGCCAAGCTTGATATTGCGGCTCTCGCCCACCCCGACAGTAGAAATGATGGTTCCGGCATACCAGGACATACCTGTCAGGATTGCCAGAATCAGCACCAGGACAATCCAGCCCTGGCTTTTCTTTAGTGTTTTCATGTTCTTCCTCCTTAATTATAGGCACATGTGCTGCCTGTACTTTCGTTTTTTATTCCGCCAAGGCGGCCTTGATCATAATAGCGCATTCAATACGCTTTTTCTGAAGCTGACAGCCAATATCGTATGCATTGTTGATGTCTCCGTGGAAATTGTAGGAGTTGGCTGCACATCCACCGCTGCAGTAGAATTTCGCAAAGCAGTCGCGGCATTTCTCTTTGGCGTAGACATTACAGCCTCGGAAGGTCTCTCTCAGCCCGGTGTTCGTCACGCCTTCGTACACATTTCCCATATAAAATTTTTCATTGCCAACAAACTGATGGCAAGGGTACAGATCCCCCCAGGGCGTTACCGCCAGATACTCCGTTCCGGAGCCGCAGCCACTCAGGCGCTTAGCCACGCAGGGACCGCCCTCCAGATCAATCATAAAATGGAAGAAATTGAAATCCTTCCCTTCTTCATGTCTTCTTATGATCTCTTTTGCAAGAGCATCGTAC
>CABQGZ010000689.1 GCA_902463835.1 uncultured Lachnospiraceae bacterium | reverse complement strand
AATTTCTTGAAGGATTAACAGATGAATTACTGACTATTTCAAATAAGGAGGAAAACATGGACAAAAGAGAAAAACAGCAATCGCCTTTAAGGGGTATTTTGCAGTTTGCCAGTCAGAGGAAAGGACTTTTGAGGATTTCTGTTATCCTTTCTGTTCTGTCCTCTGCGTTTGGTATGGTTCCATACGCTGCTGTAGCTGTGTTGCTTGGGAAAGCGTTAGACAATGCTTTGACCATAGAATGGGCAGTCAGCTTGACCTTGGTGGCTTTAGCAGGATATTTTCTAAAACACTTTCTATATTCAAAATCAACCCTATGCTCCCACAAGGCAGCGTATGAAATCATACAGAATATCCGCTGCGCAATTATGCGGAAGATGTCAAAAATGTCTATGGGGACAATACAGGAAAAATCTTCCGGCGAATTTAAGCAATTAGTCATTGATGATACGGAACGACTTGAAGGACAGATTGCTCATGCCATTCCCGAAATGACAGCAAGTATTCTCATTCCGATTTTTGTGTTTGCCTATCTGCTTTTTGTGGATTGGCGTATGGCGCTTGCTTCTCTTGCTTCGGCTGTTTTGGGAAATGTTATCTATTATAGCATGATGATAGGGCGCAGCGAGAGGATGAAAGAATATATGTCCGCGAATGGAGATATGAACGCAACCATTGTTGAGTATGTAAATGGTATGGAAGTTATCCGTATGTTCAATCAGACTGCTTCTTCGATGGGACGGTTTAAGGGAGCAGTATTGAAAGTGCGGGATATTACTACCGCATGGTATAAGCACTGCTATCCTTTTATGAGTATCAGTCAGGTTGTTATGCCCTCAACGATTGCATTTGTTTTGCCCGTCGGCGTTGTACTTCTTTCGGGTGGTGCTACGACATTAAACGAGGTTATTTTATGTATTCTTCTCTCTATGGGGCTTGTTGGCTCTTTACAGGCAATGATTGAGTTTTGGCATGACATTGCCGCAATTTATGAGATACAGCCCCGTATTATGGCACTTTTAGAAGCAAAGGAGTTGCCCGAGCCGATAGAAGCACAACACAGTAGCGGCAATGATGTGGAGCTGAAAGATGTTCATTTCAGCTACGGAGCAATCGAGGTTATCCATGGCGTTTCCTTTACGGCAAAGGCTGGGACAGTCACAGCGTTGGTAGGTCCGTCCGGTTCGGGGAAATCAACTCTGGCAAAACTCATTGCCCGCTTTTGGGACGTGAGCGCGGGTGCGGTAACTGTGGGCGGCGCGGATATTCGCAATCTGCCGTTATCCGAGCTTTCCGAAAAAATCAGTTATGTTTCACAGGATAATTTTCTGTTCAATATGAGCCTGAGGGACAATATCCGAATCGGTAAGCCGGATGCTACGGATGCAGAAGTAGAACGGGCTGCGTCACTGGCGAGATGTGATGACTTTATTGCCCGCTTCCCTAAGGGTTATGATACCAACGCCGGGGATGCAGGTGCCCGCCTTTCGGGAGGGGAACGGCAGCGTTTGGCGATTGCGAGGGCAATTCTAAAGGACGCTCCGATTATTATTCTTGATGAAGCTACGGCTTTTACCGACCCGGAGAATGAAGATAAATTGCAGCAGTCCATTGACCATTTGACAAAAGGGAAAACGCTGATTGTGATTGCACACCGCCTGTCCACTATCATGTACGCAGATAAAATTTTAATGTTGGAGGATGGTGCGATTTCAGCGGCAGGAACCCATGAGCAGCTATTATCTTCTTCGCAGACCTATTTGGATATGTGGAAAGCCCATATATCGGCAATGGATTGGAGTATGAACAAGGAGGTGGAAATATTATGCTGAAAATAATTAAACGAGTATTGCGTTTGAGTGGTGATTTGTCAAAGCGTATCTATGCGAGTTTTGTATTCAGCTTTATAGACTCAATTGTGGCAATGTTCCCTGTCGGGGCTGTGTTCTATACCCTCACAAAAATACAGAACAACAAAGCATTTGCAGGGAATGACTGGCTTGTAATTTTGGGAATACTGATAATCTCTCTTGTTGTCCGCATGGTGTTCAAATACTTAGTGTATAGCTTTCAAAGCACAGCGGGATTTGAGTTTGTTTCCAGAGAGCGAATTACATTAGGAGATAAGCTGCGTAATGTGGGTATGGGTTTTTTCCATGAGCGAAATATGGGGGACATTACAACAACAGTTACAACTGACCTTAATTTTTTGGAAAACTACTCCATGCACCTTCTTGACCGTGTAACAACCGGAATGGTAAACATGGTGGTGACCAGCATATTCATTCTGATGTTTGACTGGCGGCTTGGTGTGATTTTTATTTTAGGTGTTCTCTGCTCGTTCCTGATTTATGGGCGTATGCAGGAAAAGGGAGAAGAACTGACTGCAAAACAGCGGCAGGTACAGGCTGCTTCTGTTGAGGCTACGTTGGAATATGTGCAGGGAATATCCGTCATCAAATCATTCAATATGGCAGAGAAAAATTTAAGTGGCATTGAAAAGGCTTATGAAAAAAGTATGGAAGCGTCTTACGCTCTTGAACGGGATTTCGCACCTATGAATGTGGCATATTCTATGGTTTTCCGTGTAGCTGCCTGCGCTATCATATTAGTATCACAGATTTTCGCTTTAGGCGGGGAACTGGATTTTTCAAGCCTTGCGGTTATCCTCATTGCTTCATTCTCTATTTTCAATTCTGTAGAGGTAATGGGGCAAATGACCGCCATGATACGCTCCATGGAAGCAAGCCTTGACCGTGTGGAACGGATTAAGGGAGAAAAGAATATTGATGACGGGGGCGGAGATATTTCCTTAAAAAGTTATGATATTGTCTTTGATCATGTTAGCTTCTCCTACGAACAGGGAACGAAAATTCTTGATGATGTCAGC
>CABQGZ010000688.1 GCA_902463835.1 uncultured Lachnospiraceae bacterium | reverse complement strand
CCAAATATCAGCGCTGCACGGTGCATTTCTACCGCAATGTTTTCTCTGTTGTGCCTAAATCCAAGGTCAAAATTGTAGCGAAAATGCTCAAGACGATTCACACCTATGAGAGCAAAAAGGCGACCTGTGTTTCAGTTCATTGATCGTCGTTTATTGCGCGCCCCTGAACATTATAGTGTCGGGAAGCTGCGAAGCTTCCCGACACTATTGCCCCATGCGTAATTCAGCCACCGTCAGCCTTGACGGTTACGACCCAAGTGCTTGTGTGTAGTATTGCAGCTCCAATCCATCCCTACAGCGCACGGGTGAGCAAGCTAATTATTGCTTACCCTATCCTCTCTTTAAAAACGCAGTGATGCAGTGTAGAGAACCACGACCCTTGAGAATTTCTGAGATATCCACGGTATCAATATTTACGCCATGCTTGTCCAACATTTCCTGTGTACGGGGATTCCCTTGTGCCATAAGAATGTGATTAGGCTCCAACGCAACAAAGTTGCATGCCAATGTTCTGAATTGCTCCGTGCGGGAGGGAATCTCAAGAATCTCGTAGCCCTTTTTCTTGAGCATATCAATGATGTCATAAGGCACCTGCGCTGCATGAACAAGGACCTTGTCATGACTAATTGCGTTCATAATACCATCAATGTGGATGTTGCTATACGGCTGCTGCATATGATAAACAGTAACGCCCATACGCTCAAGCTCAGTTTTAACCTGCTCATAGCCGCTGCGATTGCAGCGTGACCCCGTTGAAACAACACAGGTATGTCGATCGACCCACATAGCATTTGCTCCCTCAAACATACCATCACCGGCAATTGTTTTGAGGATTGGAACTCCGATTTTAGCAAGAGCTTCGGCAACATAGCGTTCCTCGCCGCGACGAGCTGCCATGCCGGGGCGGGTAATGATTGCCCCCTCCGGCGTCATAAACATCAAATCACGGCAGAAAACAGCATTTGGCCTGTCTTCAAGCTGATGCTCTACATAGTAAACCTTTGCGCCAAAGTCCGTATAGACCTTAGCCACATTATCGTGTTGTCGGCGCATAAGCTCAACGTCGATCGGCTCGTCTGAAAAACGAACTGCTTTTGGATCAAAGCTTTCAACTTCCTTCCCGGGGCGACGCATCAAAACTGCACGCAGCGTTTCAACCTCAGAGCAAACGCCCCATTCACCCCAATACTCTGTAATATCCTCCTCAAAGGATGTTTCCTTTGGGAACCATCGCTCACCGAGCAACGCGTCAATGTCCATTTTCAAGGTGTCCATCATGTTATGTATTCTCCTATGAGTTGTATTGTTATCGCCCGTTCACCAAGTGGCAAGCCACAAAGTGACCCGGTTCCGTCTCCACATATTCCGGTGTCTTTTCAAGGCACTGCGCCATGCAGTGCTCGCAGCGGCCAGCAAATCGGCAGCCTGGTTTTGGGTCGATCGGGCTGGATACCTCACCCCGAATGAGCTGGAAACCCTTTTTGCGACTCTCCAAATCAGGCTCCGGGATAGCGGCCAAGAGGGCCTTTGTATAAGGGTGGAGCGGCTTTTGAAACAATTCGTCAGAGCTTGCAAACTCAATGCAGGTTCCTAGATACATGACCATAATTTGGTCCGAGATATGCTTGACAACGGATAAATCGTGCGTGACGAACATATAGGACAGATTTAGTTCATCCTGAAGGTCCATCAAAAGGTTTAGTATTTGGGCCTGAATTGACATATCAAGTGCAGAAACAGGCTCATCACAAACGATGAAGCGTGGCTGCAGCGACAGCGCACGCGCAATGCCGATACGTTGACGGCGCCCTCCGTCAAGTTCGTGAGGGTAAGCATCAGCGTAACGTCTGGCAAGCCCAACCATATCCATCAGCTCAACCGCCCGGTTCATAATTTCGCGCCGCGTCGGATAAGACTTATGGATGAACATATATTCCGAGACCGTTTCAATCACGGATTTTCGTGGATCAATGCTTGAGTAAGGATCTTGAAAGATGATCTGCATTTCGCGGCGCAACGGCCGCATCTTACGGATATTGAGGCTGGTAATGTCTTTTCCGTCGTAGATAATATGACCGGCGGTCGGCTCAATAAGCTTGAGGATTGTACGGCCCAATGTGGACTTTCCGCAGCCTGACTCGCCAACAACACCAAGCGTTTCACCCTGATAGAGCTTAATGTTGATTGAATCAACAGCATGCAGTGTGCCACCTCCCACCTTAAAATACTTTTTCAGGTCTATTGTTTCTAACAGAGGGGCGTTGCCCTTATCATCCATTCGTATTCCCTCCTACACCTGTTTTTTGCCTATCCGGATCAAATAGATGGCAGTAGAGCTTATGACTCCCCTCGCCGCATATTTTTGGCTTTTCCGTTCGACAAATCTCCATGCACTTTTCACAGCGCGGTGCGAATTCGCATCCCTTTGGTAAATTTGTAGGATCCGGCATAAGACCTAAAATAGGTTTAAGTCGGCGTGCCTTTGTTGTCAGATTTGGAATGGAACCAAAGAGACCCTCTGTATAGGGGTGGTGCGACGGCGCGAGAAAAATATCCTCTACGGTACCAGCCTCTACGATTTTTCCTGCATACATCACGCACACATCATCACAGGTTCGCGCAACAATGCCCAAATCATGTGTAATCATCAGCATTGAGGTTCCGAGCCGACTCCGAAGTTCCGCGATCATGGCCAGAACCTGAGCCTGTATCGTGACATCCAATGCAGTTGTCGGTTCATCCGCAATGAGCAGCTCTGGCTCGCAGCACAACGCCATAGCGATAACAACGCGCTGCTTCATACCGCCTGAAAACTGATGTGGATACTCGTGCTTTCGCGATGGCATAATGCCGACCAACTGGAGGATCTCGTCGATTCGCTGCTCTACGG
>CABQGZ010000687.1 GCA_902463835.1 uncultured Lachnospiraceae bacterium | reverse complement strand
TCATAAAAGCAGTGCTGATAAAAACTCCCTATGGAAAGAATAGATGGGGGGGGGGTACAGTAATTAAACATAGCGACTACTATTTATGTTTTGTTATGAGGAAAAATCATGCTGAAAGAGATACCGATACTATATAACAAAAAAGAAGAGTGCTGCGGTTACACGGCCTGCTATGCTGTTTGCACTCAAAATGCAATTCATATGGTAAAAGACGAGGAAGGATTTGAATATCCTGAAATTGATGAGCAGCAGTGTGTCAGGTGTTATATGTGCGTAAAAACCTGCCCAATCAAAGCAAACTCCTGAGCATAAAAGAGGTTTTTAGTACATGAAAAGCAGTTCAAAACTTGCTAAAAATACAGCAATTTACGCCATCGGAAATTTCGGCACAAAGATACTTTCCTATGTGATGGTCCTGGTTTATTCCTACTACATTACGCCGGAAGAACTCGGATATTATGATGTTGTCCTGACAACGATCTCCATGATCCAGCCGTTGGTCATTTTCCAGCTCAATGATGGCGTATTCCGGTTCCTGATAGAGTCAAAAAAAGAGCAAAACAAAGCAATCATCGGGAATTCAATCAAATTTCTATGTCTGACAACCGTCATTACGGAAATACTGTTCGCTTTTTTCTGTGCTTTCGTAAATATCCAGTATGCTCTTTGGGTGGGACTTTTGCTGGCAACAACGATGTTCTTCATTCTGTTTCAGGACATTATCCGTGGTCTTAGCCTGAATAAAGAATACGCCTTCTACGGTGTCCTGAACAGTATTGTGATGCTCGTAATGGAGATTGTCGGTCTGATGCTCCTCCATTTAGGCGTAGAGGTACTCATCGTTTCAAAAGCGTGTGCGTATGGAGTCTGCATTATCACGATGCTCGCACGGCATAAGGAAATTTTCGCGGCGCTTCGGGAGCGTATGTCGAAGGCGGTTTTGGGGCCGATTCTGAAATACTCTGCGCCGCTCGTGCCGAATACGATTTGTTGGTGGGTCGTGAACTCCTCAGACCGGTATATCATTCTGTTTGTTTTGGGTGCAGCGTTCAACGGCATTTATTCGATGGCAACGAAATTCCCAACAATCCTTACTACGGTAACGAGCATTTTTTATCTGGCATGGCAGGAAACGGCAATCAAAGAATATGATACGCCAAATCGAGACGCCTTTTTTAGTGAGGTATTCAGGAAGTATTATGTGCTTCTGTTCTCCATGTGCCTTTGTGCTGTTCCGGCAACAAAAATCGTGATTGAGCTGTTCGTTTCGGAGGCATACAAAGAAGCATGGAGATACACAGGATTCCTCTATCTAGGAGCAGCGTTCAGCGCACTTTGCAGCTTCCTCGGAATGGGATACCAGATTTCCAAGGAAACATCCAGAAGCCTCGCGACTACGATTTTTGCGGCGTTCATCAACTTTGGCGTTAATATCGGATGTGTCCGTTTTGTCGGTCTTCAGGCGGCGAGTTTTTCAACTTTTGCAGCATACCTGTTTCTGTTCCTAATCCGCATCCGGCACTCCCAGCGGTATTTCACCTTGGATATTGAGTGGGGAAAGAATGCAGTCTGGCTGATGGCCGTGTTGCTCTCTATGGTGCTGACCTTCGTAGTGCCGGGACTGTGGCTCTGCTTTTTGATGGAGCTGGCGGCACTTGTGGTATTTATAAAGGCAAATTACAACATCATCCGCCCCTATATAAAGCGGCTGATGCGGAGGTGAAAATATGAAAGTTGTTATCATGGCCGGTGGGCGCGGCACTCGAATTTCTGAGTTGTTCCCCGATATTCCAAAACCGTTGATTCCAATCGACGGTATTCCTGTACTGGAGCGTGAGGTGTGTTCTTTAGCTTCGCAGGGGTTTCGGGATATTATTCTTACGGTGTCCTATCTGCACGAAAAAATTGAAGAGCATTTCGGAGATGGCAGTAAGTGGGGTGTGAAAATTGAGTATTTCGTAGAAAACACTCCACTAGGCAATGCTGGCGCACTCTTCAAATTAAATCTGAAAGAAGATTTTCTGTTGCTAAATGCCGATGCTATGTTTGATGTGGATTTCAATCGGTTTGTTGATTTTCACAAACAGCACGGTGGGTTGGTTACTCTCTTTACGCATCCAAATAGCCATCCGTATGATAGCGGCTTGCTTATCGCTGATAAAAATGGTGCAGTTGAACAATGGCTGGCAAAAGAGGATTCTCGTCCAGAATACTATCGAAATCGTGTAAACGCTGGCCTCCATGTTATCAATCCAAGTGTTTTAGAGTTGTCTGGAATTGATGCAGACAAGGTTGGTGCAGTCGGAGAAAACGGAAAACCTATTAAAGTTGATTTGGATCGTCAGCTCCTAAAACCCCTTGCTGGCACAGGCAAAATGTTTTGTTATGACAGCCCGGAATATGTGAAGGACATGGGTACACCAGAGCGTTACGATGCTGTCTGTGAGGATTACAAGGCTGGACGTGTTTCCGGAAAGAATCTGCAAAACAAACAGAAGGCAATATTCCTTGATCGGGACGGAACAATCAATAAATATGTCGGATTCTTACGGAATATTAATGAGTTTGAACTTCTGGACGGTGCAGCGGACGCTATCAAGAAAATCAATGCTTCTGGGTATCTGGCAATCGTTATCACAAATCAACCCGTGATTGCTCGCGGAGAAGTGTCTTTTGAAGAGCTGGAAAGAATCCATAACAAAATGGAGACGCTTCTAGGGAAAAAGGGAGCTTATTTGGATGCTATCTACTTCTGCCCACATCATCCGCATAAGGGATATGAAGGAGAGCGTCCAGAGTTGAAGTTTGATTGTGACTGTCGCAAACCGAAACCGGGGATGTTGTTGAAAGCAGCGCAAGATTTCAACATTGATTTGGCGCAGTCTTGGAT
>CABQGZ010000686.1 GCA_902463835.1 uncultured Lachnospiraceae bacterium | reverse complement strand
CAAAAAGTGTAATCAAAAAAGCGAATATTGAAAAAAATGAGATAAAGGGTATCGCTGTCAGCTCTCAGGGAATCACACTGGTACCGGTGGATGAAAAGCTGCGTCCACTGTGTCACGCGCTGAGCTGGCTGGATAGACGTGCCTGGCGTCAGGCCGGACAGGTGGAGGAAGATTTTGGTCTTCAGGAGATGTTCACGCTGACGGGGAAGCCGGTGGATGCGTGCTATTTTTTGCCGAAGCTGCTGTGGATAAAGGAAGAATTGCCGGAGCTTTATGAGAAGACATGGAAATTTTTGATGCCGATGGATTTTCTGGTGGCGAAGTTGACAGGCAGCTGTGTGACAGATCACACCATGGCATCCGGCACATTGCTGTACGATCTAAAGAATAAGCGATGGAGTCCCAAGATTCTGGATAAGTATGAGATCCCAGAGGATCGGCTTCCTAAGCTGAGATGGAGTGGAGAAATTGTCGGGAGGCTGCGGCCGGAGGTGGCACAGGAATTAGGTCTCAGTGAGCAGTGTGTCGTTGCGGTTGGAGCACAGGATCAGCGATGCGCGTCACTGGGCGCAGGTCTAAGGCGTGGTGTGGTAACGCTGTCTCTTGGCACTGCAGGCGCCGTCTGTAAATACCGGAGCGAGGTAAGGACAGAGGAGAGGGATGAGATCAGCTGGTCGGCCTATGTCAAAGAAGGCGTCTGGGTGACGGAGGGCGTGATCACGACGGCGGCTTCTTCCCTGCGCTGGCTGCGGGATACGATGTATCCAGGCTGCGGCTATGACACCATCAATGGGGAGGCCAGGGACAGCTTGGAAAGGGGCTGTGAGTTGATGTTTTATCCTTATTTGAGCGGAGCGTCTGCTTTGGCCCGCTATCCGGACGCGGAAGCCTGCTTCTATGGTGCAGGTCTTGCCACGAAAAGAGGTGATTTCGCTCTGGCTGTTATGGAAGCGATCGCTTTCCAGACAAAGATCCTTCTGGAAGCCATGGGCGGTCTGGAGGATGTACATAGGATGATTCTGTTTGGCGGAGGGTCTAAGAGTCCGCTGTGGTGCCAGATCATTGCGGATGTACTTGGGATAGAAGTCATAGTTCCGGCAACCGCGGAAGCGGCAGGTGCAGGAGCAGCCATTTTGGCAGGAATTGCAGCAGGTGAATTTGAGAGAGAGCAATGTCCGGCCCTTGCAGGCACAAAGACCTTTCTGCCGGGGGAGCGTCAGGGAAGATATCAGTCGAAATATCAGCGTTACCGCAGGCTGGAACAAAGGATTTGGGGCTAAGAGGTCAGGAGGACATATGATGCGTTATATAAAAAATGCAAAGCTGGTTTTGGAGACAGGGATATTGTGGGATGCTGTTCTGGCCATGGACGGCAACCGAATTGCCGCATACGGTTCTGCAAAAGAGATGAAAATAGAGTCCCAGGATGAAGTGATTGATGCAAAGGGACTTTATGTGGGGCCGGGGTTTGTGGATATCCATGTTCATGGGGGCGGAGATTATTCTTTTACCTCAGATCCTAGGAGGGCGGCAGAATATTTCCTGAAGCACGGTGAGACGACGGTTCTGCCGACGCTGTACTATGACCTGTCCAAGGAAGGATTCCTGGAGGCTATTGGACGGGTGAAGGAGGCGAAGGAGAGGAGCAGAGCCGGCAGGGCCATCGGCGGCATCTACATGGAGGGGCCGTATATGAATCCACGGTACGGAGCGTTGGCGGACCGGAATCAATGGCGCGGGGATATTCTGCCCGATATGTATGAGGCTGTGGTGGATGCGGCAGGTGAATTGGCAAAGGTGTGGGCGGTGGCACCGGAGCGCCCGGGGCTGGAACCTTTTTTGGCGTACGCGAAGAAGGCAAACCCAGGTGTTGTATTCAGTGTGGGGCACAGTGAAGCTACCCCGGAGCAGATTCAGAAGCTGAAGAGTTACGGCATTCGTCTTCAGACCCACTGTATGGATGCCACGGGACGCGTGGAGAAGTGGAAAGGAACACGTGGATGCGGACCGGATGAATACTGTATGTCAGATGAGGATATGTATGCGGAGCTAATCTGTGATTCCCTGGGAGTTCATGTAAACCCATCCCTGATACGCATGATTTTAAGAATCAAGGGTGTGGACAAGATCCTTATTATCACAGACAGCTTTGTGAGTTATGAGCAGGCTCCCCAGGAATTACGCCATGTGAAGGATCTTGTCTTTGACCACAATGGGAATCTGAGCGGGAGTAAACTGACCATGGACGTGGCCTGCAGGAATATGATGACCCATACCAACTGTGGAATTGCACAGGTATTCCTGATGGCGGCCAGGAATCCAGCCCGGGCGGTGGGGATGGGAGACGAGGTGGGAACTATCGAAGTGGGAAAGAGAGCCAATCTTGTATTTGTGGATGATATGTTCCATGTGGACACCGTTATTTTAGAGGGCGGGATTTGGTCTTAAACGCAATGTTTTTCACTTTTTCAGTAGACAAATAAGTAGTTTTGTGGGATGATTTTAATAAAAAAGGATGGGGTAATATATGTATAAGGCGATGATTATTGACGATGATGTCAAGGTGAGGGAACGTCTGAAAACGATCATTGACTGGGAAGGCCTGTCGTTGGAGCTGGTCTGTGAGGCGGGAGACAGTGATACGGCGCTGGAGCTATATCTGCTGCATCGGCCAAAGGTTATTATCTCAGACATCAGCATTCCCGTCATTTCCGGGCTGGAGCTGGCTGAGATTATGCGAAAAGAGGATGAGGATCTTCAATTTATCATCATCACAGGATACAACGATTTTGAATGGGCGAAACAATCGGTGCGCCTTGGAGCGGTGGATCTGCTCAGCAAGCCGGTATTCCCGGATGCCATCAATAAAAGCTTGCAAAAGGCGGTAGATTA
>CABQGZ010000685.1 GCA_902463835.1 uncultured Lachnospiraceae bacterium | reverse complement strand
CTCCTCCTGTGGAATAATTACATTTTCTTTGTCCGAATAGCAAAAAACTGGGGCAATAATCGTATCCGGCAGCGCATAGGTGTCGATGCGCTCTCTTCGGATATTATCTATTTTTGCTTCCAGAAAGACAAGATACCTCTCACCCTCCTGCATTTCATTCACAAAACCCATGTTCCTGGTTCCATCTTCCCACAAGAGCCAACTGCCCTTTTGCAAATAAATATCCTGACCCGCCAGATTTTTTTCGCCCCGAAATACCTCCTGCACCTTCACTTTCTGTCGGATGGTTCGGAATTCATACTCCGTCTGTCCATATGCTTCCACACAGAGAATCAGCTTCGCTTCCGAGAGAAAGAAATCCGTAAAGTCCCTTACCAGCTCGCCGTCCATTTCACATACCATAATCTCATCCATAAAATCCGGCTGCGCTGTAATATCCGTATAAGTCCCCCGATAATAAATCCCAATGCCGCCGCACACAACAAATAAAATAATGTGAAGAAATATGATCAGGCGTTTTATCGCATTATTCATAGAACACCTCCGCCTTTCCATGCTCCATATGATGCACCTGATCCGCCAGAAGCTGAATATCCTCTTTGTTATGACTGGCCAGCAGGATAATAGCTCCTCGGCCTTTCTCCTCTGCAATGATACTTCGCACCAACGCCACCCCAGACTCATCCAGTGCATTGGTGGGTTCATCCAGCATAATGATATCCGGCTTCTCCATGATCGCCTGGGCAATCACAAGACGCTGCTTCATACCCAGGGAATATTTCCGGAAGGTTCTCTTATCCATAGGCTCCAGGCCAACCCGCTCTATGGCTACTTTTATATCCTCCGTTTTGATCTTCTTGTTGATCCCGGCAAGCAGCTGCAGATTTTTCAGCCCGGTGAACTCCGGATACAATCCTGCATTTTCAATCACAATACCCAGACTTGGCAATACCTGAATATCTTTATGCAGAATCTTACCATCCAGGATCACTTCTCCTTCATCCACTCGCATCAGACCGGACAGCGCCCGGAACAGCATCGTTTTTCCGCTCCCATTCCGGCCAACAAAGCCATAAATTTTCCCGCTCTGCAGCTCCAGACTGATATTGTCTAAGACTTTATTTCCCTTGATTGTTTTGCTGACATTTCTTACAATAAGCTCCATCACAATCCTCCCGTCTCGATATTTGATGCAATAATATCCTTCCTGTTTACAACAAGAATTCCTGCAGCCAGTACAAGGATACTCAGTGCAAGGAAATATATCACTGTTGTATTCATACCAATGTTGATGCAAATGATTTCTTTGGCCTGCTCCACCGCTATAGCATGACTGTCATGCCATCCAAGAACAAGATGTGCCGCCGGATTCCATTGCAAAAGCATCTCATTGCGCACCGCATGCAGCTCTGTCTCTATGCTTAGAAGAGAATCCCACAGATTTAAACTTGTGATCATTACAAGCTGTATGCCCGCAACGATACAGAAAGCCGGCCCGCTTGTAAGCCAAATGGCCAATATATTGATCAACAAGGTAGTCGCAAACAGCCACAGCGGATAATATGCCATATAGTAGATCAGCAATCCAAAGGATTCCTTACTGAACACCACGGTGCACCTGCACATCGTCCAGGCAGTCGCTGTTATCCCAATGGACGCCATATATAAAAATGCATATGCATACAGCTGCATGCTCTCTTTCAGAAACCACTGTATCCGATTCGCTTTTCTTGAGAAAAAATATACGCTGGCCGCACAAAAATGGCGGTAGATATAGATGCCCCACAAGCTTTGAAACACAAGGAACTTAATAATCCGCAGCGCAAAGTCCAATAAATGCTCCAATCGAAACGTCATCTGTAAAAAGGAGCTGTGAACCAGAACCTCCGAAAAATCAACAATCTGTGCTGATCCTGGCACGCTCTCTGTAATTCCAAAGATAACAGCCACCCCGACACACAACCATATTCTTCTCATTCCAGCCACCCTCTTCGGATACTTTTTACGGTGACAAGCAATATAAAGCATATCATCGCCAGCAGCAAGCCGCCAAAATACAGGTACGATTTTGTCACACCATCGTGGATGATCAGATAATCCGACAGCTCTGTATAGAATCCAAACATATTTCCAAGCCTTAAGCTGATATTATATAGGATAAAAAAGGGCAGAAATAAAAACACTTTATACCGGACACGCAGGAACGAAACAGCTGCCGCAAAGCATCCAAAGATCCCGGAGCATACCCCAAAAAAGAGTGTGGAAATAAATGCGTGAAAATAAGGGGCTTTTACATATATCCCTACAAGAAAGTAATTGCCGATCCTTTCCCGTGACACAGGCTGATAATAATCGATATTATATTTATCCCCCGTTGCTCCCAAGGGAAATGATACCACATTTAAAAAATAATCCATCAATAGCGGTATTATTACCGCAACAAATGTCACCACAAACACCGCTGCAAGTTTTCCGAGATAATAATTTTTTACGCCTACCCTGGAGCAGATAAAATTTGTCTCCCGATTATTTGTGTCATCCATATAAGAAAAAGCAGCGGGTAACACGATCAAAAAAGGGTACAGCAGGAACAGGAGGAAATTTTTTCCCATATCTGACAGCATGAGCAGCTTGTATGGCGCACACATATGTATCACATCTTGATATGCCAGAGAAAATACATTATCCAGAAAGTTTTGTATCACCAATAAAAGTATGATAAGTGACGTAATATATACGCCCTTTCGCTGAAACAATACTTTTATCTGCATTCTTGTTGATTGTATCATCATATTTTTCTCCATAAAAAGTAATAAGGTTATTGCATTAAATCAGGTTCTCATATTCTGATGCCAACTTCAACGCTAATTCGCACTATAGGTTACATCGGCAT
>CABQGZ010000684.1 GCA_902463835.1 uncultured Lachnospiraceae bacterium | reverse complement strand
CAGATCATCTTTGAGAGGCTGTCATGATGGACAAGCTCAGGACAGCACCGCTGCCTCTGAGAAGAAAGCTGCTCCTCACCGCGTTGGCAGGGGCGGCTTTCTTCCTTGTGGGGCTGGCAGCCATTTTATTTTCCCTCGATACCATCACCGTGCTACTCAGCGGCATCCTTGCCATAGGGCTCGCTTACAAAGCTGTGGTACTCTATCGTCTTATTATCACTGCCCACTATACCGCCGTTGATGGCGTTTGCATTGCCATTATGCAGACGCCGCTCCGCAAGTACCGCAATATCCGGATCATAGATAGTCAGGAGCATGAAATGACACTTGTACTGCCTAGGCAGGACAAGATAGAGGTTGGCCGCCGATATCGTTTCTATTTCAAATCCTCTGCACATATATCTCCTGCACAGGTACAGACCGGCAGCAGCTTCATAGACGAATCTCTCCCGACCGATGGCTTTCTTGGGCTTGAGGCGGCGTCGGATTATAGCAATGTTGACACAGTGCGTTGATTATAGTATAATTCAAATCAAGAAAAGCATACTATGATTAGAAGGAGGCTGTGATATGACGCTTTTAGATAGACTCACAACGAATTTCGGCTGTAACGAGCCGATCTTACTTGATGAGATTGACTGCAGGGGCTATTCACGCCCGTGGCTCTTCAAAGAACTGAACGAATTGTGTAGAACTGGTAGGCTGGTGCGTTTTGACCGCGGTATTTATTATATTCCCACTGAGACAGCATTTGGCACCAGTCTGCTCGACCCCCGCAAAGTAATCGAGAAAAAATATGTAAAGGATAGTTCTGGCTGTTACGGCTACTATTCCGGTGCAGCTTTCTTAAACCAACTGGGGCTGTCAACGCAAATGCCCAATACCATTGAAGTCTGTACCAACAACGAAAAGACACGTTCCCGTGAGTTAGCTATCGGGAAGCAGCGTGTTATTTTACGCAGAGCCAGAAGTAAGATCACGGCAAAGAATGCTGCTGTGTTGAGCTTCCTGGAGCTTATGAATGAAATGCCGGCACCTTATTTCTCCGAAGGGAGGAAGAAACTGACCATAGAGTTTATCACAAAAAACGGCATTACGAGACGCGACATCACAGAATACGCACCTGCGTTTCCTGATAAGGCTATGCGCACTCTGGTGGAAAGTGAGATCATCTATCATGTTACACAGTAATAGAGAATTGTTCGAGCAGGCAGTGCTGCGAACGGCAGATGCGACGGGGATCGCAGCCAGTATCATTGAGAAGGACTACTATGTCACAGAATTTTTGAGGAAGCTGACTTCCTACCAGCCGGACATCGTGTTCAAGGGCGGCACTTCACTCTCAAAATGCTATAAGCTGATCCAGCGCTTTTCTGAGGACATTGATTTGAATGTTGAAGACCGTCCCAGTGAAGGGCAGCGTAAAGCACTCAAGCGAAATATTTTGGCGGTAGTTGATGACTTGGGATTATCCCTGAGCAATGCTGAAGAAATTCGCAGCCGGCGCGACTATAATCGCTATGTGATCAATTACCCTGCATTGCAAGGGGCAACGTATTTGAAGCAGCAGCTTATCGTTGAAACCGTTGTTTCCATGCGCGCATTCCCGAATCATCCCATGGACGCATCCAGTTTCATTTATGATTTCCTGAAAGATACCGGCAGAGAAGATATTATCCGCGAATACAATCTGCAACCTTTTTCAATCAATGTGCAGGCAGCGGAGCGTACCCTGCTGGATAAGCTGTTTGCACTTGCAGACTACTACCTCAATGGATCGATCACAGAGCATTCGCGGCACATTTATGACATATATAAGTTGAGTATGATCGTCACGATTGATGATACTCTGCGACAATTAGCCAGTGAGGTCATTCTGGAACGCCGCTCGCACAAGGTCTGCCTGTCTGCACAAGAGGGGGTGGATATGAATATTCTCCTTCGGCAGATCGTTGACTCCGATGCATATAGGAGTGACTATGAGCAGATTACATCCGCACTCCTTTTTGAAGACGTGTCATATTCCACCGCAATCACTGCGCTGCAGCACATCATTGATTCTCGTGTGTTTCAATAAATGTCTATATATAGAATTGCGACTCTTGACAATCGCAATATATAGTGCTACAATGCACTTGTAGTTGTTCTTTGTGCATCGCCTATTCAGGGTTTCCGAATACCTTTCGGATCGCACACGTTTGTTAAGATTGTAATTTAGTGCCGACATGACAGCTTTGGCTTATTGCTGATGCTGTATGCCGGCACTTTTTATTATAGATATTTAAGCCGTAAGGCAGAAAGGAGTGTAATGGCAAACATATCCGTCGTTGGCCGTATTGTATCGGATGATATTGAACTGAAGATCAGCGCCAATAATCGGCCCTATCTACGGTTCGACCTTGCGGAGCGTACCGGTAAGGGGGCTTACGCAAGAACGCAGTATTATCAGGTCGTTGCCTTTGGGGCTATTGCCTCACAGTTCGCCAAAAGAGGCTTGTGCCGCGGCGCGCTGATCAGTGTGGAAGGCACACTGGAGCTGGAGGACTATCTGAAACGGGATGGTTGGACGCGGGATAAGCGTCTGAAGGTCATCGCGCTGCGATGGCGGTATCTCCAGCCCTATGACACGAAAGTGCCTGAACAGGTACCGGAGATCGACGGAGAACGAGAACCCTTGCCCGGATAGGATGCCGGGCATAAGAGGAGCTGTCATGTATCAAAAGGATGCGTGGCAGCTCCTCTTTTTTGTTTTCATCACGAAAAGGAAAGGATGTGCAAAGCATGAATAAGAAGAAGTCCATCTGGTCTGGCGTATCTGTCCTTATCGCAGCCGTTCTGGCCATCGTTGCGTTTGTACGCAGCGACACACAGATCTGGCTTCTGACAGCCGCATTTA
>CABQGZ010000683.1 GCA_902463835.1 uncultured Lachnospiraceae bacterium | reverse complement strand
CCGCATGGCTTCGTGAAGATCTTCATCGTCCGTCAGAATGGCTTCCAGGTTGTCGGTATAAATATTTTTTAAGGTCTTGATAAAATCCGCTTCCTGCTTCAGCATACAGGAAAAACAGGTCTGGTAGGGAGCCCGTGTTACGATGTCTTCCACCTGGTTCTGAAGGGAGTGCAGCTCCTCCAGAATCTGCTCATCGCTGGCGGATCTGCTGTTGGTGCGGATCACAATGCCATATTCCGGCTTCTTATGAGGCTCCAGCAGCGTTCTAAGGCGTGTGCCAGTCTCTTTGTCCAGCTTTTTGGAGACGCCCAGCGTGCGGTTTCCGGTGGTCAGCGCCATGTATTTTCCAGTAAAATTCAGGTTGGTGGTCACTCTGGGAGGCTTTGTCTTCATGGCTTCCTTCTCCACCTGGACAAGAAGCTCATCCCCCTGAACCAGCCTGGGGCTGTTAATCTTTTTTACGAAGACGGGATTGTCAAAATCTTCCAGGGAATAATAACACGGAACGCCCGGGGCAATCTCGATGAAGGCGGCGTTTAAGCTCTTCACAACATCCTTTACCCTGCCAACGTAAATATTTCCAAGTATTCCGGTGTCTGTGCCGGCCGGTGAAACGCTGGGGCTCGCACCAGACTGTTTGGAACGGCTCAGCTGCAGGGATACTTCCAGCAGGCGACTGCCTTCATAAAGCACGCAGGCGATATATTCTTTTTGATGGTATGCAAGCTTGGTGACAATTAATTTCTGACTCATGATACGTTCCTGTTCTGATATTTTCTGCAAAACCTTTTATGCAATCTCCTGTCCCGCTGCGCCAAGTGGCAGAAAGCTTCCGTCCTCCGCTTTTGTATACACTTCCTTGCGGTGTACCTGCAGCTCCATTGGTTCAAAGTGATAATCACAAATCCCCTTTCCAATACAGTAATCAGAAAAAGCCTGCAGCACCAGCTCCGGCTTGATGTTGTCTGTGCTTCCGGTGCAGACCCGAAGGAAAAATCCCACAGAGGCCTTTTCGGCATCCTCTTTGCATTCCTTGTCCCTTTCACCGGCTAATACTGGAATATTTTCCGAAGAGTCCTCCAGGGTAATCGCCTTCAACTCATAGATCAAGGGCTTCAAGTCCATAACCTTCTCACTTTTCTTCGTCTGCTTGGTGATCAGGATCTCTTTCTGCCCATGGTAGAATTCCTCTAATGCCCCGGAAAGGATCTGGAAGGTAAAGGGATTGTTTGACTCATCCTTAAAGGCAACCGTATAATCGGCAGCCACCACCGAGGACATAGCGTTCTTTGTACCCTCCGGCAGAAGCTTATATTCCAGAACATGAACACCTTCTACCATAACTTCATTTAAAGCTTTTAAGGACGCTTCGGAACTTCTTGAGGTGTGTACCTCAATGTCAAGATATTCCCCCTCACTTGTAATGCCCACACCAAGGGGGGCGGCAAAGGACATGATCTGATGGGGGGAAAACCCCTCCGAATAGGCGATATCAATATCCGCCCGCCGCATGGCCTTTTGAAAGTAGCGCATCATATCAAGATGGCCAATGAACTTCATCACACCGTATTTTCCAAACTTAATCCTGATCTTCATGGCTGCCTCCGTTCGCTTCCTCTGTTATACACATTCCGCCCTCAACATTTTCTGCCGATTTTGAGACCTGTGACATATCTTTTCCATTCTGACACACACCGCAGCCAAACTGCATGGCTCCGCAGCCGGAGCACTGCATACGGCAGTTGGGCGTTGTATTTTCCTCCTTGGCACGCATCCATTCTCGCTTTAAAAATTCTTTTGACACACCACAGTCGATGAAATCCCATGGAAGTATCTCATCCAGACTTCTCGTTCTGGTATTATAAAAATCCATGGAAATGCCTGTCTCCGCAAAGGCGGAAAGCCACTTGGAGTTGTCAAAAAACTCCGTCCAGGAGTCGAAGATACAGCCCTTCTCGTAAGCCTTTTCCAGAACCCTGGCCACCCTGCGGTCGCCCCGGGCAAAAACACCCTCCAGTGCGGTAACGTCAGCTTCATGCCAGTTGTACTTTAAGCTCTTCCGGTTCAGCTGCTGCTTCACCTCATCATTGACAACTCTGGCCCGTGCCAGATACTCGTCCCGGTCGCACATAGGCGCCCACTGGAAGGGGGTAAAGGGCTTTGGCACGAAAAAGGAGGTGCTGATGGTAATCTGACATTTTCCGTTGCGCTGATCCTTTGGAATCTCATAGTAACGACGCGCAATCTTGTCCGCCAGCCTTGGAATTTCCTTCATATCCTCCTCCGTCTCCGTGGGAAGTCCCAGCATGTAGTAGAGCTTTACCTTCTGCCAGCCACCCTCAAAGGCCTGTCCCGCACCCTCCAGGATAACCTCTTCGGTCAAGCCCTTGTTGATGACATTTCGAAGCCTCTGGGAACCGGCCTCCGGTGCGAAGGTTAAACTACTCTTCTTCACATCCTGAACCTTGCTCATAACGTCCAGAGAGAAAGCATCGATCCGCAGGGAAGGAAGTGAGATATTGACCCCCTTGCCGCTGAATTCCTCAATCAAGAAGGTTACAAGCTCCTTCAGGTCGGAGTAATCGCTGGAGCTTAAGGAGCTTAACGTAATCTCCTCATGTCCAGTATTCTTCAGCATCTGGTAAGCCCAGTCCTTTAGCTGCGAAAGCTTCCGCTCTCTGGTGGGACGGTAGATCATACCTGCCTGACAGAACCGGCAGCCCCGGATACAGCCACGCATGATCTCAAGCACTACTCGATCCTGAGTCACCTTGATAAAGGGAACCAGAGGTTTTGTGGGGTATGGGGTATCTGTCACATCCAGGACAAGCTCCTTTTTTACCGTTGCCGGGATCCCCTCTTTTACTGGAGCAAAGGACGCAATCGTTCCGTCTGTATGGTAAG
>CABQGZ010000682.1 GCA_902463835.1 uncultured Lachnospiraceae bacterium | reverse complement strand
GTGGCACAGGATTATTTCTGGCAGGAGGCGCCCTTTGTATACCGGACTCATGACAACCCGGATCCGGAGAAGATTCAGAAGCTGGCTACCTTTATCAATAACTTTGGATATTCCATTAAGATCGGTCAGGAGGAGGTGCATCCAAAGGAGCTGCAGAAGCTGCTGGCAAAGATTGAGGATACCCCCCAGGAGGCTCTGATCAGCCGTCTGACCCTGCGATCCATGAAGCGGGCGAAATATACGGTTGCAAGCAGTGGGCACTTTGGGCTTGCCACCCGGTATTACTGTCATTTTACTTCGCCCATCCGCCGGTATCCGGATCTGCAGATTCACCGGATCATCAAGGAGAATCTCCAGGGTAAGCTGGGGGAGCAGCGCATCGGTCATTACGAGAGTATTCTGCCTCAGGTGGCAGCTCAGTCCAGCGAGCTGGAGCGGCGGGCTGACGAGGCCGAGCGTGAGACGGAGAAGCTGAAGAAAGTGGAGTATATGGCGAAGCATATCGGGGAGATCTACGACGGTGTGATTTCCAGTATCACCGCCTGGGGCATCTATGTGGAACTGCCCAACACCATTGAGGGCATGGTGCACGTCTCCAATCTGGAGGGAGATTACTTCCGGTATCAGGAAGACACCTACGAGATGGTGGGAGAGGTCACCAATATCCGGTATAAGCTGGGACAGCAGGTGAAGATACGTGTGGCGGACACAGACCGCTTTATGAGAACCATAGATTTTTTGTTTGTGAAGGAGGATGAAGATGGGGAAGGAGAGTATCAAGCTGATCGCCAACAACAAGAAGGCGTATCATGATTATTTTATCGAGGACAATTATGAGGCGGGGATCAGTCTTGCCGGGACTGAGGTGAAGTCCCTGCGCATGGGCAAGTGCAGCGTGAAGGAGTCTTTTATCCGCATTGAGAACGGGGAGATGATGGTGTACGGTATGCACATCAGTCCCTACGAGAAGGGAAATATTTTCAACAAGGATCCCCTGCGGCCGCGAAAGCTGTTGCTCCACAAGTATGAGATCAACAAGATGGCTGGGAAGATTGCTGAGAAGGGCTATACGCTGGTACCCTTGAAGGTCTATTTCAAGGGAAGCCTGGTGAAGGTGGAGGTAGGTCTTGCAAAAGGAAAGAAGCTCTACGACAAGCGGCAGGATATCGCCAAGAAGGATGCGAAGCGGGAAGCGGAGCGGGAATTCAAGGTGCGGAATCTTGGGTGATCTTACTGCGGGTGAACAGATCTTCGGCATAGCATGAAATTTAAGATGGCATAAAATTAAGTGAAAAATGGTTGACTTTCAACGCGAATGGTATATAATAGTACTACCAGGCAAAGAACGCATGTGTTTATGCCTGAAAGCAATATACCATTCAACTTTTCGGGGTTGTACTGGTTTCGACAGGGAACTGGAAGTTGGAGAAGCTATCCGCAGCTATGCGTTAAATGCAAATCTAAATATAAACGCTGAAGACAATTTAGCAATCGCTGCCTAGTTGCAGCAGTCGGCCTTAGACCACTCACAGTTTAAGAACCCGGCTTCGACTATGTGAGAAACGACATATGCTAAGCTTTGCACATATGGGCGTATCATGAAGCTACCAAAGACCGCAGGGTGTCTGCTCCCGGCGGCCGGAGGGAATGACAAAGAACAGACTATGATAGTAGAAGTACAATGAAAGGTTTTTTGGACAGGGGTTCGATTCCCCTCAGCTCCACCAAAACGCACGGAATTCGAGAACTATGCTCAGTATCTCGGATTTTCGTGCATTATTTTTGCAATAAATTTACATTTTTGATTTATTTTTTATATGGAACCTAGTAGACTTTAACACTATTTTGGAATATAATGAAATCCAGGAAATTGATAAGAGCTGTACAGAGAGAGGATACAAATGTCAAAGTCGTTAGATTCTGGAAGAAGGGCAGCAGCGGACAGAAGGCTGAGGAGAAGAAGGAAGAGGCAGATCCGAAGATGGATCCGGGTCGCAAGTGTTGGGTTTATCGTACTGGCGGCTGTTGTTCTTTGTGTTGCTTTGTTTGGCAGCAGAGGGAATTCCAAGGAGCAGTCCAAGGATTCGGAGGCGAATCAGGAACAGGACAAGACGGCTGTGGATTCCGGCAAGAGACAGAAGCTGGATCTGCCAAAAGGCGATTATGAAGGCATCTATGACCTTGCGAATATACTGGATGCCAAGGAGGAAGCGGCCATCAGCGAATTCCTCAGAAGAGGCGTGTATGATTACGGGATGGAGATCGCCGTAGTGACCGCACGGGATATGCAGGGGATGAATACCAGGGAGTACGCGGATGCCATAAGGAATCAATTGATGCCGGGCGGATTCGGCTACGTGGTACTGCTGGATATGGAGGGCAAGACCATATACGTGTCAAGGACGGACAAAGTGATCGAGGAGAGCGACCTGGATATGGTTCTTGGAGAAGCCCTCGCCAATCTGGATGAGGGGGAATACGTTGCGGGAATCACAAATATTGTATATCAGATTCAGTTCTGTCATGGGGAAATGATGGGACTTGCGACAAATGCAGGGGATCAGGAGGAGGTGAGTCCAGAAAAGGAGGAGGACAGTATACACACCTACGAGCTGATCGTGGCGGATGTAACCTGGACGGAGGCCTACTACGACTGCATCATGCGGGGCGGCTATCTGGCACGGATCAATTCAGAGAAAGAATTTCAGGTGATCCGGGAGCAGATCGCATCGGAAGGGAAAAGAGACATCAAGTTCTGGCTGGGGGGAACCCGGGGATCTGGTGACGATTACCACTGGATCTATGAGCAGGGGAGAATGGGCGATGAGATTTTAAATGGAGCAGCAAAATATGCATCCTACTGGCTGGAGGGGGAACCGAGTTACTTTGACGGGACGACAGAAGCC
>CABQGZ010000681.1 GCA_902463835.1 uncultured Lachnospiraceae bacterium | reverse complement strand
GCCTATGAATGGGTAAAAGAATATCACATTCCCGCTTATTGTTATGACGTCGTGATGACAGACGAGATGGACGACGTGGCTAAGGTAACAAGCCTGCCCGAGATCAAGCGCGGCGCGGCAGCGCACATGCTTAACACACGTGCGGTCGCCATAGAGGTGGCGGAGCAGGCCGGCACGACCTATGACAAGGTAAACTATATCATGTGTCATTTGGGAGGCGGTATCAGCGTCAGTATGCACAAGCATGGCCGCGTAGTGGATATGGTATCCTCCGGTGAGGGCACGTTCACGCCGTCCCGTGCCGGTATGTTCGGCAACTACGACATGATCCGGCTCTGCTTCTCAGGTAAGTATACCGCCAAGTCCCTCCGCGACCTGTTTCAGGATCACAGCGGTTTTGTGGCCTATTTCGGCACCAGTGACTGCCGCGAGGTGGAGCGTATGGTAGAGGCGGGCGATCCACAGGCGAAGCTAATCTATGATGCCTTCATCTATAACATTGCCAAGGACATCGGCACGATGGCTGTCACCACGTCAGGTGAGGTAGATGCCATTGTGTTGACTGGCGGCATTGCTTATTCCAAAATACTTACCGACGCGGTGCGCAAACGGGTCAGTTTCATCGCCCCTGTAGTTGTCCGTCCCGGCGCGATTGAAATGGACGCGCTGGCGCGCGGCATTCTTCGCGTACTCCGGGGAGAAGAGGGCTTTCATACGTTCGCAGAGGAATATTAACCGGGAAAGGAAAATTTCATATGAAAACGTTAGTTATGCTCTCCAACCACCATGTCCATCTGACAGATGAAGCCTGTCATGCCCTGTTCGGTGATAAAGGACTTACCTTTGCCCGATATCTGGCAGAAGAGGGCGGCCCTTGGTCCTCCAATGAACTTGTCGAAGTTCGTGGCCCAAAGGGTACGCTTGGCCGATTCCGTGTGCTTGGCCCTCTGCGCCCCTATACGCAGGTGGAGTTGTTGAAATCCGATTGCTTCAAGCTGGGCGTTAATCCGCCGGTGCGAAATTCTGGAAAACTGGATGGCGCCGTGCAGTTGACATTGGTCGGCCCCTGCGGCGAATACACCGCCAACTGCGGCATACTGGCATGGCGGCACATCCATGTTGACAAGGAAACTCTGGCCGAAATGGGCAAAAACTATGGTGATTTTGTCACGGTACGTTCCGGGGGCGACCGTGCGCTGGATTTCCGAAATGTTGCGCTCGTCCCCGGCGGAAAAGGTCTGCTGATGCATATTGATACCGAAGAGGGTAATGCAGCAGGCTGCCAGAATGGCGACATGCTGGACGTAATCCTGTAGCAGCCAACAACACCGATCGCTTTTTAAGGAGAAAAGTATTATGATTGCTCCCCAATATTTGGTTTCCGGCGGTAAACGCTCTGATATTCGCTCCCTGTCCGAAATGGCAAATAAGCTGGCACTGGAGATCGGTAGAGAAAACGTCTTTGATTTCACGTTGGGCAACCCCAGCACGCCGCCTCCACAAGAGGTAGAAGACGCCATCGTAGACATTGTGACCAACACGAAAGATCTAGTGGACGTCCACGGCTACTCTAACAACGCCGGCCTGGACTCCTGCCGACAGGCCATTGCCGAATCTTTTAACAGAAGATTTGGCCGTCAGCTCAGCAAGGCTAACTTTATGCTGACCACTGGTGCCAGTACGGCGCTGCACATTGTCAGCAAAGCCCTTCACATTGATGAAAACAGCGAGATCATGGTAATTGCGCCGTTCTTCCCTGGCTATTATCCGATGGTCTTTTCAGCAGGCAATAAGATGGTGATCGTGCCTGCCGACACAAAGCATTTTCAAATCAACTTTGAAGAGATGGAGGCCCGTCTCACACCGCACACGCAGGCCGTGATCATCAATTCTCCCAACAATCCTTCCGGCGTCATTTATGGTGAGGAAACTATTAAAAAGCTGGCGGCACTGCTGAAGAAAAAGAGTGCGGAATTCGGCCATGCCATCTATATTGTCTGTGATGAACCTTATAGGGAACTGGTTTATACGGATGATATCGTTCCCTACATTCCTGCCTACTATAATAATACCATCATCTGCTACTCCTACAGTAAGTCACTTTCCCTGCCCGGTGAACGTATCGGCTTTATCGCAACTGACAATGATATCGATGACTTCAACGATGTATGGGCCGGGCTGCGCGGTGCATCCGGCGACTTGGCAAACGTTTGCGCCCCCACCCTTTTCCAAATGGTGGTGGAACGCTGCGTTGATGTTGCACCCAACATTGCCGACTATGTACATAATCGACAGATCCTCCGCGAAGCATTTGGCAAAATCGGCTATACCTTTGCCGACCCCAGCGGTGCTTTTTACCTGTTTTTCAAGGCCCCGTTCGGCATAACGGCAGAGGAATTCATGGATCTGGCCATCGAGCATCATGTGTTTGTGGTTCCTGCCGGCAGCTTTGGCTGCCCAGAATGGTTGAGACTCTCTTTCTGTGTTTCCCGTCAGACAGTTGAGGATTCTATTCCTCTCTTCGCCAAACTTTACGATGAAGCAAAAACGTTGGCTGAAAAAAAGTAACACAACGCGTTCTCATGTATCTGTGACCTTGCGTCAGGCTCCTACTACCGGCGGCTAAATAAATCCGGTTATCTGGCGTGGTTACTGTAACTTCCATTTTTCTCCTCTTCTTTACTATACGACCGGCCATCTGTAGAGATGGCCGGTCGTATAGTTTTCAAACAGAAAAGCTCCCGGTCATCAAACCGGGAGCTTTCTTGTTATGCGATTCGTGCTCTTACGGAAGCGGGTCTCTTATTTCCCCGTTTCTTTGATGGCAGCCTGAGCGGCGGCCAGACGGGCGATGGGAACACGGAAGGGAGAGCAGGACACATAGTCCAGGCCCACCTTGTGGCAGAACTCCA
>CABQGZ010000680.1 GCA_902463835.1 uncultured Lachnospiraceae bacterium | reverse complement strand
TGCTTCCGGGGAGGCTCCAATGGGGCCTTCTTTTTGTATCTCTTTCCCAGGAGAAGCAGAGGAAAGCGTCCCGGATAGCCATCCGGAGAGATATTTCATACAGTAATACAGGCCAAGCAGTATGAGCAGTACACTTCCTGCCAGCCGTGAGACTTGTACAGGAAAACATGTGGCCAGAGCCAGACCGATTCCGATGGAAAAAAGCGTGCCGGCAAAGGTGATAAAGCTGATCAGTATATTCGTCATAATCGGGATGTGCTGCCGCTTGACGCCATAGGAAAAGCCCAGAACCATGGCGTCAATGTTGGCAGAGATCCCAAAGAGGAGTGCAGATATGATGTGCATAAAAAGAATCCTCAGGATATTATATATTCACTTTCAATATATTCTGTCAGGGGAAAAAGGTGCTGGCATGGAGAGTAACAGCACCTTGTTCTTGATGTATGACGTTCCTTGCGGGAAAATTACTCCGCGCCCATAAGAACGCGCACCTCATACGCCTCTTTTCCCTTCACATAAGGAATCACATTTCCGGCGATGGATTTGCCATCCACCAGAAGCTGCCGTATCCCTTTTTCTACATGTTCCGGATTCTCAACCTTTATCGTATACATTCCCTCCCGGAATCTGCGCACCACCGTGAAATCTCCGAACTCTTTGGGAACGCAGGGATCCACCGCAAGCCCCTGGTGAGTGGACCGGATTCCAAGAATATACTGGGAGATATTCACAAAGGTCCAGGCAGCGGTGCCCGTGAGCCAGCTGTTCTTGGCCTCCCCGTGACGCACGGCGTCGGCTCCTGCGATCATCTGGGAGTAGACGTAAGGCTCTGTCCGGTGAATCTCACTGATATCTTCCAGGTATGCAGGACATGTTTTTTCATAGATCTCAAAGGCTCTTTGCCCCCGGCCGATCACAGTCTCCGCGATGGACACCCAGGGATTGTTATGGCAGAAGATACCGGCATTCTCCTTGTACCCCGGCGGGTAGGAGGATACCTCCCCAAGCTCCAGGTGATAGCGGGTGTAGGCGGGCTGCAGGAGCATGATGCCGTACCTGGTATCCAGGCGCTCCCGCACGGAATCCAGGGCTTTGACCGCAAGGCCTTCCTTCAGGCCCACGCCGGCCAGAACGCAGAAGCCCTGGGGTTCGATGTAGATCTGGCCTTCTTCGCACTCCCAGGAGCCGATTTTGTTCCCAAAGGCGTCATAGGCGCGGAGGAACCAGTCCCCGTCCCAGCCGTAATTTAAAATGGCTTCTTCCATTCGTAAGACTTCTGTCCGGGCACGTGTTGCTTCGGCTCTGGCGCGTGCTGCCTCATCGGATAATGCGGTTTTTGGACGGTCTGTCTGAGCCACATCCATGGATCCAGCATGAGTCTCTTTTGCCAGCACCTCACACAGTTGGGCATATTCTTCCCCGTATTTTACAAACATGCCGGCGATGAACACAGACTCCGCCACCGGCCCGTCGTCGGGGCCGAAGGTCTGAAAGGACTCCCCGGGATGTTCGGAGAAGCAGTTCAGGTTCAGACAGTCGTTCCAGTCCGCCCGGCCAATAAGCGGGAGACCGTGAGGCCCCTTGTGGGTGATGGTGTAATCCAGGGAACGGGTCAGGTGTTCCATCAGGGGAGCGGCCAGGGAAGCATCATTGTCGAAGGGCACCATCTCCGTCAGGATGGACACATCCCCGGTTTCCCGGACGTAGGCACTGACCGCAGCGATCAGCCACAGAGGATCGTCGTTGAAGCCGCTTCCGATATCTGAATTCCCTTTTTTGGTCAGGGGCTGGTACTGGTGGTAGGCGCTTCCGTCGGGAAATTGGGTGGCGGCGATATCTAAGATCCGTTCCCTTGCCCGCTCCGGAATCAGATGCACGAAGCCCAGGAGATCCTGACAGGAATCGCGAAAGCCCATGCCCCGGCCGATGCCGGATTCGTAGTAGGAGGCGGAGCGGGACATATTGAAGGTGACCATGCACTGATATTGGTTCCAGATGTTCACCATGCGGTCTACTTTTGCGTTCTCAGACTGGACGTGATACCGTGACAGCAGTGTGTCCCAGTACTGTCCAAGCTCCGCAAAGGCCCACTGTACCTGTTCTTCTGTCTGATATTTCTCCAGCAGTCTTCTGGCAGGAGCCTTGTTGATGACGCCGCAGGCTTCCCATTTCTCCTCCTGGGGGTTCTCCACATAGGCCAATACAAAAATGTAGGTTCTTGATTCACCGGGAGCCAGCGCGGCGGCAAGCTGGTGGGCGGCGATGGGAGACCAGCCGCTGGCCATAGAGCCGGTGCAGTGATCTTGCTCCACGGCAATGGGATGATCCGCGCCGCGATAAGCCCCAAGAAAGGCGTCGCGATCCGTGTCGAAGCCCTGGATATCCGCGTTTACGGAATAGACGGCATAGTGATTGCGCCGCTCCCGGTATTCCGTCTTATGGTAGAGGGCGGAGCCCTCCACTTCCACCTCGCCGGTACTTAAATTTCGCTGAAAATTTTTCATATCGTCATCCGCATTCCAAAGACACCACTCCACATAGGAGAAGAGGGACAGCTCCTTTTCTTCGGAAGTGTGATTGGTAAGGGTAAGCTGGGTGAGCTCGCAGGTGTCGTGAAGAGGCACGAAGGTCAAAAGCTTTGCCTCTACCCCATTTTTGGCGGAGGTAAAGCGGCTGTATCCAAGGCCATGCCTCAAGCTCTGCCTTCACCGGCTGCCAGCCCGGGTTCCAGACAGTGTCCCCGTCCTTTATGTAAAAGTATTTGCCGTTTCCATCCCCCGGAACATCATTGTAGCGGTATCTGGTGAGGCGCAGAAGCTTGGCGTCTTTGTAGAAGCTGTAGCCGCCGCAGGTATTGGAAATCAGGGTGAAAAAGTCACTGCTGCCCAGGTAATTGATCCAGGGAAGGGGAGTCT
>CABQGZ010000679.1 GCA_902463835.1 uncultured Lachnospiraceae bacterium | reverse complement strand
ATATAAGTATACCGGTTCAGCCGACTATGAGATACCAGGCTGAACATTACATGGAGGACCTTATGAAAGAAATTACCTTTGAAACAACCATAACTAAGACTGATTCCCTTACCTTGGAGATTTTCAACGAATCCGCTTTATTTTACGATATCGAGACCACCGGCTTTTCCGCAAAGACAAACAAGATCTACTTCATCGGCTGTGCCTGCCGCAAAGGAACCATTGTCACCACAACCCAGTTCTTTTCCGAGACGGCCGAGGACGAGGCGGAGGTTCTCCTGGCATTCTGCGAGCTGTGCCGCAATTACCGCACCACCATCACCTTCAACGGTCTCGGCTTTGACCTGCCCTTTATCCTGGAACGCTGCAAAAAGCTGCAGGCGCCGGAGTACCTATCCCAGATGGAGCACATAGATATCTTCAAGCAAATTGCGCCCCTCAAAAAAATGTTCGGTCTGACCAGCATGAAGCAGAAATCCATTGAGACATTCCTGGGCATTCACCGGGAGGATCTCTACTCCGGGGGAGAATTGATCCCCCTCTACTATGACTATCTCAATGACCAGGACGAAGAAACGCTCTATCTCCTGCAGTTGCACAACAAAGAAGATGTCCTGGGCATGATCGATATCCTTCCCATATTATCCTACCTGGAGCTTCTTCACGGTAATTTCGAAGTCACCAGCATGGAAGAGAACTCCTATCAGGAATACGATGGCACGAAAGCCCTGGAAATCATTTTCTCCCTGAAGCTCAGTTACCCGCTGCCCAAACCGCTTTCCTGCCGAAGAGAAGACATCTATCTCTCCGCCCATGACAATACAGCCAAGCTCCGTGTAAAAGCCTTCCAGGGGGAATTAAAGCATTTCTATCCCAACTACAAGGACTACTACTACCTCCCCCAGGAGGATATGGCCGTACATAAAAGCGTAGCAGAATACGTAGCAAAAGAATTCCGCGTCAAAGCCAAAGCCAGCACCTGCTACACAAAAAAAGAAAGCCGCTTTCTCCCCCAACACCAGGAGCTGTATTCCCCATGTTTTAAAATGGATGTCAAAGACAAGTACTCCTATTTTGAGCTGAATGATGATTTTAATCTCTCCAAAGAAATGCAGAAATCCTATGCCTTGCATCTGTTGAATACTCTAGCAAAATAAGTTTTCATCTCAGAGCCAGCCAGTAACATCGTCCCAGAGAACATCTCCCATTTCGGAACTGCCAGTAACGCAGCTCAGGAGAAGAATTCCCATTTCAGAGCCGCCAATAACGCAGCCCAGGAGAAAAGGTATCCCCATACTCAGACCCTTGCAAAACGTCGGCACTTAGCAAGCGGGCCATGATAATGGCCTGCGCGCTTAGTGTCCGCTACGTTTGTGCATGGAGCGAGAGCGCGTCTGATATGGGGATACCTTTTCCCCTGGGCGACCCTAGCGCCTCTAATATGGCGATACCTTCCCCCTGGGCGACCCTAGTGCCTCTGATATGAGCAACAAAACAGGAGCCGCACCAAAGTGCAGCTCCCAATTCTTCTCGCTATGTACCATAAATGCCTCGCATTTACAGTTATATAAGCTCTAAACCTACTCTTACTCCTCCACCGGAGCCTCCGCAGCCTCTTCTGCCGGAGCTTCCACAGCTTCTTCCGCAACCTCCGCGGCCTCTACCGTTTCCTCAGCAGCTTCTGCCACTGTCTCCTCAGTTACTTCCTCGGCATAAACTTCTTCCGCTTCCTCAAAAGTCTCCTCCGGCATATCATTCATCAGCGCTTTCATGCTCAGGCTGATCTTCCGATCCTCCTCGTTGAAATCAACGATCTTCGCCTCGATCTCCTGTCCGACCTTCAGTACATCGGATGGCTTCTCCACATGCTCTCTGGAAATCTGGGATACATGCAGTAACGCGTCCACGCCGGTCTCCAGCTCTACGAACGCACCGAAATCTGTCATTCTCGCCACAACACCTGTGACAATGGTGCCAGGTGCGAACTTCTCTGCTGCGTCTCTCCAGGGATTCTCATCCTCGAATTTCATGCTCAGCGCAATCTTGGTATCATTGATATCCTTGATAAAGGCGGTAACAACATCGCCAACCTTGAATACCTTCTTGGGATTCTCAATTCTTCCCCAGGACATCTCAGAGATGTGCAAGAGACCGTCTGCTCCGCCCAGGTCAATAAATGCGCCGAAATCTGTCACATTCTTGACTGTTCCTTCTACCACGTCACCGATCTGAATCCGCTCAAACAGCTGTCTCTGCAGTTCAGCCTTTCTGGCCAGCAGCAGCTGCTTCCGGTCACCGATGATTCTTCTTCTTCTGGGATTGAACTCTGTGATCACAAACTCAATCTCCTGACCTGCATACTTGGTCAGATCCTTCTCATACGTATCGGATACAAGGCTTGCGGGGATAAAGATTCTTGCCTCATCCAGCACAATGCTAAGTCCACCGTCCAACACCTGCGCAACCGTTGCGGTAAGCACTTCCTGATTGTTGAACGCCTCTTCCAGCTTCTTGCTTCCTCTTTCAGCCGCAAGACGTTTGTAGGTCAATACAACCTGTCCTTCGCCGTCGTTCACTTTTAAAACCTTTGCTTCCATGGTATCGCCAACGGATACTACAGACGTCAAATCAACATTTGGTTCGTTTGTATATTCGGAACGAGAGATGATTCCATCAGACTTATAGCCGATATTCAGAATAATCTCGTCCGGTTTCACATCGATAACAGTACCGTCGACTACTTCTCCATTTCTTATTGTTTTAAGTGATCCTTCCAGCATTTGTTCAAAACTCATTTCTGACATTTTTTTGAACCTCCTCAATAATATTATTTGGGGTGGAAGCCCCTGCGGTAATACCTACGCTATCAATGGATTGTAGCTTTGATACATCCAAATCTTGTATTGTCTGTATATAGT
>CABQGZ010000678.1 GCA_902463835.1 uncultured Lachnospiraceae bacterium | reverse complement strand
GATGTACGGCGCTTCCACGGCGTGTCGTAGCCGTGACCATTGTCGATAAGGATTGACATATTACATGCATGCCTTGGTTTCTTGTATGTAAGTTGCAGAAAATCAATTACCTGCACAATGGCTACAAAGGGCGGGCAAACCCCGTTGGAGCGTAGTGGATTATAGTGGACTGAGAAAAAGAGATTAATCTTTTCCTGGTAATCTCAGCAAAGGATCTGAAAATTATAAGTAAATTTGTAGTCTGTCAGAGTAAATGGCCATGGCTATGGAGACTGCTCATATCACCCCGTTAGACGGAGAACGACCTGCCCAGTATGCTGAGAGGGTCGGTAAAGGGTATGCTGAAGCCTCCATCCAGAAAGATAAAAAAAACAAGGGGCAGTTTTTCACACCGCTGGTTATTTCGGAATTCATGGGAAGACAGGCTAATCCATCAGAAAAAAAAGAGGTTTCAATTCTGGATCCTGGTTGCGGACTAGCTATTCTGTCTTGCGCTTTAATTGAGCACCTTGTTGAAGTGTCGTCTCCGGTTAGGATAAATCTGACACTTTATGAGACTGACAAAAAGGTCATTCCGTTCACCTTGGACGTTCTATACTATCTGAAAGCCTGGTGTGAGACCCGGAAAGTTCAGATAGATTATCATCTTAACGAGACAGATTTCGTTCTTGATAGACGTGAGTGCCTCGACGGAGCCGACACCATTTTTGGCGATATGTTTGGCCAGGAGAGATTTGACTACGTCACTTCTAATCCTCCGTATTTCAAGCTTGCCAAAGATGATATCCACACACGCTCCTGTGCCAGTATCGTCGATGGACAAACCAATATCTACGCCCTGTTCATGGCCATCTGCGCGAAACTGCTCGCCGAAGATGGCCAGATGATATTCATCACGCCGAGAAGTTTTGCCTCTGGAAGGTATTTCCAATCGTTCCGGAATTTTCTCTTCCAGCATGTCAGTATTGAACTCATCCACCTGTTCAATACACGCAAGGATACGTTCGCTAAGGATGAGGTTCTACAGGAATTGGTCATTATGCGGATGATTCCCTCCGGAAATGGTGGGCGTATTACTGTTTCCTATAGCCAAGGCATCTCAGACTTGGATCACCCTTACCAAAAGGTGTATGCTGCATCGGAGATTGTGGATGTGAGCAGCGAAGAGAAGGTTGTTTATCTGCCCGTTGATAGACGTGATGAGGCGATATTGAGTCTATTCCGTTCCTGGGACGGAAATATGGAGAAGTATGGCATTAAGATATCGACAGGACCGGTTGTCGCATTCCGGGCGTATGATTTCATCGTGAATGAGCCGGGTGATGACACCGTTCCGCTGTACTGGCTCCACAATGTGGTGAAGATGCTCTGCGACCATCCGGTGCAGAAGAAAGGCAAGGGGCAGTACATCAAGGTGGCCTCGGAGACCAGAGCGGCACTGCTCCCCAGCAAGAATTATGTGCTGCTGAGGCGTTTCAGTTCCAAGGATGACAACAGCCGTCTGGTTGCAGCGCCATACTTTGGCAATATGGCTCAGCATGAGTTTGTTGGAATTGAGAACAAATTAAACTATATTTACAGACCGAAAGGACACCTCCGCAGAGATGAAGTTATGGGAATCACCGCCCTGCTGGACAGCGAGATGTTTGATGCCTGGTTCAGAACCTTCAACGGAAATATCAACGTAAGCGCCACAGAACTGAGGATGATGCCGCTTCCTGCTATCGAGACCATCCGGGAGATAGGAAGGAAGATTATTCTGAGAAACAATTATTCCATCGACTTCATCAATGATCTGGTCCTGGATTACTTTAAGATTCAGTAGAAATGAGCAAGATTACTGAGGCACAAGAGATTTTGAAAGCATTGGGGCTTCCCGCAGCACAGCAGAATGAAATGTCTGCCCTGGTGCTGCTGGCGATGTGCAGCATCAAGGAGGACACTCCTTGGGCAAAGGCGAAGCGGGCCAGCCAGCGCATCACGAAAGAGATAATGGCTTTCGTGAACGACAACTACAAAGCGGAGTCACCATATGCCCCTAACACTCGCGAAACGTTTCGCCGTCAGGTATTGCATCAATTCGTGCAGGCCTCTGTCGCCAATTATAATCCCGACGACCCGACTCTGCCTGTCAATAGCCCCAAGGCACATTATGCCATTACGCCTGAAGCATTGACTGTCGTACAGGGGTACGGCAAAGCAGAGTGGAAAAATAAGGTAGAGAAGTTCGCCCAGGAGACCACAATGTTACGTGAGAAATATGCAGCAGAGCGTGACTTGCACCGCATTCCACTGATTATCGAGGGGAATGAGTATTATCTCTCTCCAGGAGCCCACAATGAGGTTCAGTCTGCCGTTGTCGAAGAATTCGCGCCCAGATTTGCTCCTGGCGGAAAACTGCTCTACATCGGTGATGCCGAAGACAAAGACCTGTATGTTAATACAGCTGGTCTGGAGGCGTTGAAACTTCCCATCACCGAACATTCAAAGCTCCCTGATATCGTTATCAGTGACGAGAAACGTGGCTGGCTATTCCTCATTGAGGTGGTAACTTCTCACGGACCGGTTTCCGCAAAGCGTGTTGTTGAGTTGGAAGAGTTTACTAAGGATTGCCCTTATGGAATCGTATATGTGACAGCCTTCCCGAATGCGAAAGAATTCAAGAAACACGTGGATGATATTGCATGGGAGACTGAAGTATGGCTTTCCGACACACCGGATCACATGATTCATTTCAACGGTGACCGGTTTATCGGCCCGAGGAAATAAATTGTTTTTCGATAATATGTCTAAGCGGCTTGAGGTTTTTCCAAAAAGCCGCCTTCTGTTTATCTCTCTCTTCTATGATTGAGTCATCCTCCTCATCATGATAATTTACGAATTATATTTGTATGGATTGCAGCAAGATTGCAAAATTATTA
>CABQGZ010000677.1 GCA_902463835.1 uncultured Lachnospiraceae bacterium | reverse complement strand
TGCGGAGGGAGGAACGGCGTTTCTTCGCCGCACCTTCCTCCGCTTTTTCTTTTTGCCCGTATCCTTGCCTTTTGGCTGTGAGATAGGGATAATGGAATCAGGAACAGGAACTGTGATTTTGGGAGGAGGCATAACAATGAGGGCATTGGTATTTTTGTTGAAACTGCTGTTGAAGATCGTGATGGTTCCGGTGATTCTGGCGCTGACCCTGTTCGTTTGGATTTGTGTGGGGATCGTCTATGTCTCCGGTCTGGTGCTGGGGCTTATCAGCATGGTGATCGCCCTGCTGGGTGTGGCGGTTCTGCTGACCTGTTCCCTGCAAAACGGCATTATCCTGCTGGTGATGGCATTCCTTATTAGTCCCTATGGTCTGCCGATGGCTGCCATCTGGCTGCTGGGCAAGGTGCAGGACTTGAAGTTTGCCATTCAGGATTTGGTTTATGGATAAAATGCGCGGTCACAAAAATGCCAGACAGAGTCTGTTAAATTTCTATATTTACTTCTGTGCTACATCCGTGTATAATAGTAGCACGAAAGGAAGTGATGGATGTGACCAAATCAGAACGGTTTGAGCAATTAGACAGACTTCTGACTGAGCATGATGGGATGCTGCAAACCGCACAGGTAATCGCCAGCGGAATTGTAAAACCCATTTTTTATGAATATGTCAAAGAGAAAAATCTTCAGCAGGTTGCTCACGGAATTTATGTCTCCGAGGACACCTGGATTGATGCGATGTTTCTGTTACATCTGCGATGTGGTCAGGCAGTATTTTCCCATGAATCAGCGCTATTTTTCCATGACTTGACAGACCGGGAACCATCTCCATACGCTATCACGGTGCGCAGAGGGTACAGCACCACTCGCTTAAAGGCAGAGGGCCTTTCTGTTTACACCATCAAACCAGAATTATATGAGGTAGGGCTGACAACTGGCCAAACACCTTTTGGGCATACGGTTCCTGTCTATGATATGGAGCGCACCATCTGCGATCTGCTCCGCAGCCGAAGCAGCATGGAAATACAGACTTTTCAAGGTGCGCTGAAGATGTATGCCAGAAGAAAGGACAAGGATCTGCGGACTTTGATGCGGTATGCCGGTATGTTCCGGGTTGAAAAAATTTTACGGCAGTATTTGGAGGTGCTTTTATGATAAAGACAGCAAGGCAGCTAAAAGATTTGATTCGCAATCTTTCCAGAGAAAAATCTGCGGATGCACAGCTTTTAATGCGAAACTATATGATGGAGCGTTTTCTGGAGCGTATTTCCCTTTCTGAATATCGTGATAAATTTATTCTGAAAGGCGGGATGCTGGTAGCGGCAATGGTTGGACTGGATGCCCGTTCCACGATGGACTTGGACGCTACTGTAAAAGGAGCCAATGTTAATGTAGAGGACATCGAGAACCTGATTTCTGCTATTGTGAGTGTGCCGATTGATGATGGCGTCAAATTTCAGCTGAAAAGCATTTCAGAGATTATGGATGAAGCGGAGTATCCTGGGATTCGGGTCAGCATGACTACAACCTTTGACGGTGTGGTGACACCTTTGAAGATTGACATTTCCACAGGGGATGCCATTACCCCCAGGGAGGTACGCTACTCTTTCAAGCTGATGCTGGAAGATCGCTCCATTGACATTTGGGCATACAATCTGGAAACCGTTCTGGCTGAAAAGCTGGAAACAATCATCACCAGAACCACCACCAACACCCGCATGAGAGATTTCTATGACATTTATATTCTGGATCAGCTCCACGGGAACACATTGAACCGGCAGACGCTCTATGATGCACTGTTGGCAACTGCCAAAAAACGCGGAACCGAACGGCATCTTACAGAAGCTGTGGATGTTTTGAATGAAGTGGAAAGCAGTCCTGTGATGCAGAAACTTTGGGAATCTTACCGCAGGAAGTTTTCCTATGCGGCAGATCTGGAGTGGAACATCATCATGAGGGCGGTTCGCAGTTTATATGCGCTCAGTGAAAAGGAATCGAGCCTATGAAGAAGCATGGACATTATTGTAAAGTCTGCGGAGAATATAAGGCTAACGAAAAATTTTCCGGCAAAGGTCATGCGGCGCACATCTGTAAATCCTGTGCTTCTTTATCGCCGGAGAAACAAGCGGAGCAAATGACGGTAAACCGCTTACTGAATCTCCCTTGGCGGTTATCAAAGGAGCAGATTTCCTGGCTGAAAAACCGAATGAAAGATAAGCGCCCGGAAGTTCGTGCACTGGCAAAAGAACAATACGAGATGAGGTTTCCTCCGAAGCGGTTAGAGGACATCGAGGACGATTTTATAGAATAGCAAAAGCGGTCTGCACCATGCAGGCCGTTTCTTTTTAAGAAAGGAGGCCCTTCTATGGCAACCACACGCATCATGCCCCTGCATATCGGCAAGGGCCGCACCGAAAGTCAGGCAATCAGCGACATCATTGATTATGTGGCAAATCCGCAAAAGACCGACAACGGAAAACTAATTACCGGCTATGGCTGTGACAGCCGGACCGCCGATGCAGAGTTTCTGCTGGCGAAGCGCCAGTATATCGCCGCCACCGGGCGGGTGCGCGGGGCGGATGATGTGATCGCTTACCATGTGCGCCAGTCATTCAAACCCGGTGAAATCACGCCGGAGGAAGCAAACCGCCTGGGCGTGGAATTTGCCAAGCGGTTTACCAAGGGCAATCACGCCTTTGTGGTCTGCACCCACATAGACAAATCGCACGTTCATAATCACATCATCTGGTCGGCGGTCAATGCAGATTGTGACCGAAAGTTCCGCAACTTTTGGGGCAGCACCAGAGCCGTCCGGCGCTTGAGCGATACCATCTGCATCGAGAACGGATTGTCCATTGTGGAGGACCCAAAACCCCACGGAAAAAGCTACAACAAGTGGCTGGGCGAACAGGCCAAGCCCTCCCATCGGGAACAGCTGCGTGT
>CABQGZ010000676.1 GCA_902463835.1 uncultured Lachnospiraceae bacterium | reverse complement strand
GGTCACAGGCGGGAATCATCTTCTCGGCAGCGGTGACGTTGTAGTTTTCCACGAACACGATCTGGAGCCACGGGGATACCACAGGATCTGCGGCAATGACCTTGGACAGGGTCAGCAGTGCGTGGATGATGTCCTTGGCGATGATGTAGGCAGGGGCTGCCTTGGCACCGAAGATGGATACCAGGGGCACCGGGGGCAGGTGTCCGGCCTTGATCTCGAAGTACTGGTGGATGAGGTACAGCAGGTTCAGCTGCTGCCGCTTGTACTCATGCAGCCGCTTGGACTGGATGTCGAACATGGCGTCCGGGTTCACGGTGATGCCCTGCTCCTGCTTCAGCCACCGGCACAGCTCCCGCTTGTTCTCCTTTTTGATGGCGGCCAGCTGTTCCAGCACGGAGGTATCATTCTCATAGGCCAAAAGCTTTGTAAGCTGGGCTGCGTCCTTGTGGAAGCCGGTGCCGATGAGGTTCTCGATCTGGCCGGTCAGCAGGGGATTGCACTTCATGAGCCACCGGCGGAAGGTGATGCCGTTGGTCTTGTTGTTGAACTTCTCGGGATACAGCTTGTAGAACCCCTTCAGCTCGGAATCCTTCAGAATCTGGGTGTGCAGGGCGGCGACACCGTTGGTGGAGTGGGTGAAGTGAATGTCCATGTGGGCCATGTGCACCTTGCCGTCCTTGTCGATGATGGCAAGACTCTTGTCCTTGGTGCGCTTTGCAACCACTGCGTCCAGCTTTTCGATAATGGGCATCAGCTGGGGTACAACGACTTCCAGATAGGTCCGGGGCCACTTTTCCAGCGCCTCCGCCAGAATGGTGTGATTGGTATAGGCGCAGGTTTTGGTGACGATTTCCACGGCTTCCTCAAAGGCGATGCCTTTTTCGCCCAGCAGGCGGATCAATTCGGGAATCACCATGCTGGGGTGGGTGTCGTTGATCTGGATGGCGGCGTAGTCCGCCAGGTTGTGATAGTCGCAGCCCCGGGCGGCGCACTCCGCCAGAATCAGCTGGGCACCGGCGGAGACCATCAGGTACTGCTGATAAATCCGCAGCTGACGGCCTGCCTCATCGGAGTCATCGGGGTACAGGAACAGGGTCAGGTTTTTGTCGATGGCAGTCTTGTCGAAGGAAATGCCCTCCCGGACGATGCTTTCATCCACGGTGTCGATATCGAACAGGTTCAGGGTGTTGGTGCGGCCCTCATAGCCCGTCACCGCCAGCTTGTAAAGCCTTGCGGTGAATTTCTTCCCGCCCAGCTTGACAGGGTAGGTGATGTCTGTCTTTTCCGCCCAGCTGTTTTCTGTCAGCCAGGGGTCGGGCAGCTCCTTTTGCACGCCGCTGGACAGAGACTGGTGGAACAGGCCGAAATGATACCGCAGGCCAATACCGTCACCCGGCAGATTCAGGGTAGCCAGGGAATCCAGGAAGCAGGCCGCCAGACGGCCCAGACCGCCGTTGCCAAGAGAAGGCTCCGGTTCCACCTCTTCAATGTCGGAAAGCTTCTTTCCGGCGGACTGCAAGGCAGAGCGTACTTCGTCATACAGCCCCAGATTGATCAGGTTATTCGACAGCAGCTTACCGATGAGAAATTCCGCACTGATATAATATAGCTTCCGGCCCTGTACCGGGCGGATCTGCTGGGCGGCCTTCTCGTTTACCAGCTTCAGAAGGGAAAGGTACAGCTCGCTGTTGGTGCATTCACCAAGGGGTTTTCCTGTCAATGCGGTGAGCGTGTCTGTCATAGTCATGAAAGGGTTCCTCCTTTTTTATCTGTATACCCATACTATACCACGAATATTCTATAATATCTTGTACTTAACAATCAATTTATGATACAATACTAGCATAGGAGCGTGATTCTATGTCAGATACAGCGTCATTGCAGGAGAATAAGCGCCACGGCGAAAAGTGGTTCCCCTTTGACATTTATCCCTGCACCATCCCAAAGGATTTCCCGCAGGTGGCTTTGCATTGGCAAAACAGCGTGGAACTGGTTTTTGTCAAGAAGGGAATGGGTACCGTTCAGGTAGGATTGGAGTCGGTGACGGCCATGGCGGGGGATATCTTTGTGTTTGCCCCCGGTGTTCTTCATGGACTGGGGCAGATCCCCGGAGAGACTATGGAATATGAGAACATTTTTTTTGAGGTGGATCTGCTGGGCGGTTCCGGGGATTTGTGCTATCGGAGGTATCTGCTGCCTCTGCAAAGCGGACGGCTTCCTCTGCCGCACCGGCTGACCCAGGGCCACCCCTGCTATTGTACGGTTTTGGAATGCCTGCGCCGGCTGGAAACGGTGAACCGGGACCGGGTACTGGGGTATGAGCTGCAAATCAAGGGATTGCTGCTGTGCCTGCTGTCGGCGCTGGTTGCCCAAAGCGATGGCCTGCCCCCCAGGGAAAATGGGGATACCCGACGTCTCAAAACGGTGCTGCAATATGTGACCGCCCATTTTGCAGACAATTTGCCCGTGGCGGAAGTTGCCGCTGTCTGCCAGTGCAGTCCCAGTCATTTTATGCGCTGGTTTAAGCAGATGACCGGGCAGCGCTTCACGGAGTACCTGAACATTTATCGTTTGAACGCTGCGGCAGAAGCACTGCGAACTACCGATGATACCGTGCTGACTGTGGCGGAACGGTGCGGATTTAAGAATCTGTCCTATTTCAACCGGGCGTTCAAGGCCAGCTTTGGGCTGACACCAAGAGAGTATCGGCTCAGGTAGAGATGATGCACCACAATATGTTCGTTCCCGGAGATTCCAGAGTACTCAAGCAAATTAGATGGGGTCGGTTGGAGCATCTGGCAACAACAGAGGATGAAACAAAGATATCATAAGGCAGAATTATCATAATCGCATTACAAGTCTATACAGAAAAGTCCTTTTGCTTCCCGTTTGAAGTCAAGAAGGGCTTTTCTTGAAAATACCGGGGCGCACACAGTTTTCATTAAT
>CABQGZ010000675.1 GCA_902463835.1 uncultured Lachnospiraceae bacterium | reverse complement strand
CCCTATTCATGGCCATCTGCACAAAACTACTGGAAAATGACGGACAGATGATATTCATTACTCCCAGAAGTTTTGCATCAGGCCGGTATTTTCAGTCTTTCCGGGATTTTCTTTTCAAACACGTTCACATTGACTTAATCCATCTATTCAATACCAGGAAAGATACATTCTCTAAGGATGAGGTACTGCAGGAACTGGTGATTATGAGGATGCATCCTGCCGGTGAAGTAAAGAATATTATAGTCTCTTTTAGCCAAGGGATACGTGATTTGGATCAGCCTCATCAGAAGGAGTATCCTGCAGCAAACATTGTGGATGTAGATTCCGATGAGAAAATTGTTTATCTGCCCGTTGACAGCCGAGACGAGGCAATTCTGAGCATGTTTCGTTCTTGGAAAGGCAATATAGAGAAATACGGCATCAAGATTTCCACCGGTCCGGTAGTTGCTTTCCGCGCATATGATTTCATTGTGAGCGAACCAGGCAAAGATACCGTACCGCTCTACTGGCTCCATAATGTGGTAAAGATGCTCTGTGACCATCCCGTGCAGAAGAAGGATAAAGGACAATACATCAAAGTGACGTCTGAGACCAAAACTGCTCTTCTTCCTAATAAGAACTATGTACTGCTCAGGCGTTTCAGTTCCAAAGATGACAGCAGTCGACTGGTCGCAGCTCCTTACTTCGGCAATATGTCTCAGTATGAAGCAGTTGGAATTGAGAACAAATTGAACTATATTTACAGACCTAAAGGTCACCTCCGCAGAGATGAAGTGATGGGGCTTACTGCTCTTTTGAACAGTGAGTTGTTTGATGCGTATTTCCGGACATTCAACGGAAACATCAATGTAAGTGCGACGGAACTGCGGATGATGCCTCTTCCTCCGATTGAGACAATAAGGGAGATAGGAAGGAAGATTATTTTGAGAAACAACTATTCCATCGACTTTATCAACGATTTGGTCCTGGACTATTTTAAGATTCAATAGCTATGAGCAAAATTGCTGAGGCCCAAGAGATTCTGAAGGCATTGGGGCTTCTTTCAGCACAGCAGAATGATATGTCGGCGCTTACATTGCTGGCACTTTGCAGCATAAAGGAGGACACACCTTGGGCAGATGCCACACGCACCAGCCAGCGCATTACCAAGGAAATAATGGCTTTCGTAAACGAGAACTATAAGGCCGATGCGCCATATGCTCCAAATACGCGAGAGACATTCCGTCGGCAGGTCCTTCACCAGTTCATTCAGGCAGGAGTAGCCAACTACAATCCTGACGATCCGTCTCTTCCTGTCAATAGCCCAAAAGCGCATTATGCAATCACGGAGGAAGCGCTTGAGGTTGCCAAATCATACGGGACAAAAAATTGGGATAGCCGCACTCAACAGTTTGCTGTAGAGTATGAAATATTGCGCGACAGATATGCCGCTGAACGGGATATGCACCGTATTCCTCTTGTTATCGAGGAAAATGAGTACTATCTATCTCCTGGTGTTCACAATGAGGTTCAGGCGGCAGTCGTTGAGGAATTCGCTCCCAGGTTTGCCCCAGGTGGAAAGTTGCTCTATATCGGCGACACTGAAGACAAAGATTTGTACGTCAATGCTGCCGGGCTGGAAGCGCTCAGCCTGCCTATTACCGAGCACTCAAAACTTCCTGATATAGTCATCAGCGATGAAAAACGAGGTTGGTTGTTCTTGGTTGAGGTCGCGACCTCTCACGGGCCAGTGTCAGCAAAGCGAGTGGTTGAGCTGGAAGAATTCACCAAGAATTGTCCGTTCGGCATTGTGTATGTGACGGCGTTCCCTAATGCAAGGGAATTCAAGAAACACGTGGATGAGATTGCTTGGGAGACTGAAGTTTGGCTGTCGGATACTCCGGACCATATGATTCACTTTAATGGCGACCGTTTTATCGGGCCGAGAAAGTAGCAGGAACCATCGGTTTATTTCTCTGGAACACTGAAAATTTCCATGAAGGACTTAGAAAAAAAATCAGAGTCGGTGATGTGCCGGCTCTGATTAATTTAGGGGATCGAGGTGGTCGATTTATTTGAGTTCCACGCTGCCTGGCCAGGTGCCGGAGGTGGTGCGGGTGGTGCCGAGCTGGTCTTTATTGAAGCCGCCGAGGCTCTCTACCCACTCCACGAACTTAGGGGCGAAGGCACCGCTCAGGCGGGTGTTGCCGTTATTGCTGTCAATTGCTTTCAGGCGAGTGACGATGTCTGCCTCTTTTGCTTTCGTGAATGACGCGGACGGACCGTTCCAATACCAATAACCTTTCGAGCTGTCGAAAGAGGCGCCATTGCAGAATGACAATTTATTATCAACCTCGACATTGTTCTTTACCAGCCAAGTACCATCAGAGTCAGCAACCTTAGCCCCGCCAATCATATCGTTATTCAGTATTACTGACGTTGCGTTAGCCTTCAGGAATACTGGGGCTGTAGTATTTTCATTCACAAGAACACAGTTTTCATACCAACCACGGGTGCCGCCAGCATCGTTCATACGGCACAGAGCCAAAGCATTATTCCCGATGACAGAAGTATTTGCTATAAGCAAGTATCCGTCATTGTTCAGACAAACGGAATTACCTCCTGCCTGCTGGCTGAGATTGTTGTAAATCGAGCAGTTGTTCATGCAGACTACAGATGGATTACCGCCGTGAATAACTGTACCCCACTCGTTTATCCTGAGGGTATTGTCGAAAATCTGGCAGTTGTTCATAAACAGCACTGCCTTACCATTGGTCTGGATAAGACCGCGTGATGAACCATTATTGTTCTTAAACAAGCAATCGGTTACACGAACTAATCCACCAGTACGTCCATCCTTGTATTTCAGTTCTCCTTGCAGCAACATAGCACTACCAGAAACTCCCATATTGCCGTCAAAAGTACATCCTATGACATCGAGATACGCATCCTGAACAGAAACAGCACCTC
>CABQGZ010000674.1 GCA_902463835.1 uncultured Lachnospiraceae bacterium | reverse complement strand
ATGCTATACTGGGAATAGAAAGTCAAGAGAAGCATAAGGAGTGACAGTGTGTATGATAGAAAAAAGAGAGGATTGTTTGGAGGCGATTTTGCGTATCGTAGAAGAGGCAGGCAAGCTGCTTCCGTCCGGCTGCGGGGATGGGACCATAGAATACCTGGAAAAAGAGGGAGTTTGCAATTATGTGACAAGCTATGATGCGGCGGTACAGTCTTACATAGAAGAAAAGCTGAAGGAGATTTTTCCGGAAGCGGCCTTTTTCGCCGAGGAGATGCAGGAGGAAGACAGGGATGTTGGCCAGGTTACGGTCTATCTGGATCCCATTGACGGAACGGCGAATCTGATTCGGGGGAATGGAGACGCATCCATATCGGTGGCGGTGGCTAAGGACGGCGTACTTGAACTTGGGGCGGTCTATGTGCCAGGCTCTGGAGAAATGTTCTGCGCGCAGAAAGGAAAGGGAGCTTTTTTGAACGGAGTGCCGATTCAGGTGAGTAAGAGAAGCCTGCCGGAGTCCATTATGATAGCGGGGAGCGCGTCCTATTATAAGGATGTGATGGGGGAACAGAGTATGCAGCTGATTTCAAGGCTGTATGAAAAATCAGCTGATTTCCGAAGATATGGATCGGCCGCGCTGGAGATGTGCCAGGTTGCCTGCGGGAGAGCAGAGTTTTCTTTTGAGATGAAGCTTTATCCATGGGATTATGCGGCGGGATGGCTGATTGTCCGGGAAGCCGGCGGAATTGTATCTGCTCTGGATGGCGGAGAACTCCCATTGAACCGCAGCAGCTCAGTATTGTGCTGTAATCAGACCGTATATGATGATGTGCGCAGTGTCTGCCGGGACATAAGATAAATGGAATTTACAGCGGCTATTGTCCTGTTTCAAAGATACCGATAGGAGGAAAAAATGAAGAAAAACAAAGCAATACGTTTGCTGGCTCTGCTGCTTGGCGCGGCGCTGATGTTCTCGCTGGCGGCCTGCGGCGGGAACGGCGACAGGAAAGAAGAAGGAGACAAAACAGGGGAAGAAGGAGAGGAGGGGGGGAAGAAACCCATGCAAACAACCTTATATATGCTTTCTGATCAAGGGCCGAAGCAGATGATGTCCTATGTGCTGCAGACAAAGGAAGGCAAGCTGGTGGTCATTGACGGAGGCAACGCGGTGGAGGCCAACGATCTCACAGACACGCTGGTGCGTCTGGGCGGGCCCAAGCCGGAGATTGAGCTGTGGCTTATCACCCATCCCCATGGGGATCACATAGGAGCCCTGCTGGAGATCTTTTCCAGGAACGACAACCCCCTGCAGGTGAAAAAGATATATACCCATTTCCTGTCCTATGAATACTATATGAATGTGGAATCTGCCACAGGCCGCGCTGGCGGGCAGATTACACAGAAGTTCCAAAGCTTCCAGGAGGAGCACCCGGATATCTGCTTCTCCTTTGAAAAAGGACAGGTACTGACAGTTGACTCCGTTCAGTTCACGGTGCTGCATGTGCCAGAGGAGATCTTTACCACGGACGTGACCAACAATTCCTCCGTGGTCTTCCGAATGGACACGGAGGGGCAGCGGGTGCTTTTCCTGGGCGATCTGGCCGAGGAAGCAGGGGATTATGTGTTGGAGCATGTTCCGGCGGAGGAGCTGAAGGCGGATATCGTGCAGATGGCTCACCATGGGCAGAACGGTGTGAAGAAGGAGTTCTACGAGGTGGTGGCGCCAAAAGCCTGTATGTGGAATACGGCTCAGTGGCTGTGGGACAACAATAAGGACAATCAGGGCTACGACAGCGGCCCATGGAAGACCATTGAGGTCCGGGAATGGATGAATGAGCTTATGATATCACATCACTTTGTCGCCAAGGACGGCCCGCAGGTAATTCCGCTGCCGTATCCGCTGTAAGAAGGAGGAAAATGCAATGTCCAAAAGAATTATGAGCCAGAAAGCGGAGCGAATGAAAAGGAATTCGGCGTCCAAAGGAACATTGGCTCAGACAGCAAAACGAATGAAAAGGTGCTGGCAGCTCTATATTTTCCTGCTGCCCGCGGTGGTTTATGTCCTGTTGTTCGCCTACAAGCCAATGTATGGCATTTTGATTGCTTTTAAAGATTTTAGTATTCGGGATGGTATCTGGGGAAGTACCTGGGTGGGATTTGCCAACTTTGAACGACTGTTTCGTTCCTACTGGTTTCCGATCATATTGAAAAATACCCTCACCTTAAGCGGCTTGAGTCTGATTCTCGGGTTTCCGATGCCAATCCTGTTTGCGCTGCTGCTCAACGAAGTGCGGTCCAAAAAGTTCAGGAATACCGTCCAGACGGTATCCTATGCGCCACATTTTATTTCAACGGTGGTTATCTGTAGTATGATCCAGTTATTTTTAAGTCCCTCCTCCGGTATTGTCAACCGGCTGATTCAAATGCTGGGGATGGAACCTGTCTATTTCATGCAGGAGGCGTCTCTGTTTAAATGGGTCTATGTGCTCAGCGGAATATGGCAGAGCCTGGGCTGGAGCTCCATCATCTATTTTGCGGCTCTTTCCGGCGTGGACAAGTCGCTGCTGGAGGCTGCCGATATGGACGGAGCCACAAGGCTGCAGAAAATTATTCATGTGAATATTCCGGTGCTTGTTCCCACGATGGTGGTAATGCTGATCTTAAAATGTGGAAGCCTGCTGGGAGTTGGATATGAAAAGGTGTTTCTGCTTCAGACGGATACGAATATTACTGCGTCCGAAGTTATCTCAACCTATGTTTATAAGGTTGGTCTGGTGCAGTCGGACTTTTCCTTTTCCACGGCGGCGAGCCTGTTTAACTCCGTCGTGAATGCGATCATACTGATTGTGGTGAATACCATATCCAAAAAAGTCTCGGACAACGCATTGTGGTAGGAGGACAGGAAGATGAAAAGACAGAAAAAACGAAAGAAAATGCATTTAAATGGAGACACATTGCTTA
>CABQGZ010000673.1 GCA_902463835.1 uncultured Lachnospiraceae bacterium | reverse complement strand
ATGTGAAGGTCTATGTGACTGCCAATATATTGGCAGTCACATAGACCTTCACATTCCGCTCATGGGCGAACCGGATTCCCGCCGCCATCTCCTCCATGGAGAAATTCTTCGCCTTAGCCCGGAGGCCAAAGGCCTCACCTCCGATATATACTGCATCAGCGCCGTATATTACCGCAATCTTTAAGACCTCCAGACTGCTGGCAGGTACTAACAATTCTGGTTTTTTCATATCTTCCTCTTTCTCAATCTTACTCAAGTAGCCCCGCATTCCTCTCGCCTTCCCACCTGCCAAGCGGAACACGTGCCTTTTCACTGCCCTTCACGCTCACTGTCACCCCGTCTCCAATGGGAAGCACCGCTGTTGTGAGCTTAGAATGGTGGGTGAGCTGGTAGAGATACTCCCGCATCCTTTTGTGAATCGTCCTGTCTCTCCTGATCACCGCAAAACGAGATTCCAGAATATCGCCCTCCTGCAGCACATTGTCGGAGACAAGGGTTCCTCCCTCCGCCAAAAGCCGCAGAACATCCGGCAGAAAGTGAATGTACTGCCCCTTGGCCGCATCCATGAAGATAAAATCAAAGCTGCCCTCCATCTCCCGCAGTACCTGTGCGGCGTCCCCCTCGATCAATGAAATCACATCGCTTTTCCCGGCCCGTTCAAAGTTCCTCCTTGCAACAGGAATCCTTTTCTCATAATTCTCTATGGTGACAATCCGGCAGGGCACCGGATTATATTCAGACATGAAAATGGAAGAGAAACCCACTGCTGTTCCCACCTCTAAAATGGTCCTCGGCTGCTTCATAGCCAAAAGCAGCTTCAACAGGCTTTGCATCTCTCTTCGAATGATTGGCACCTGCGCTGACAGAGCCTCCTTTTCAATTTCACTTAAAATACCTGTATTACCTGTATCCAGGGAATGGATAAAGGCTGCCATCCGTTCATCCGCGATCATGATTCGTCTTCCTCTTCAGGCACCGTAGACATGAGCTTTAACATCTCCCGTGCAGTCATGGAGGTGTTCAGGGTATACAACCCCGGCCGCACCTTCTTCGCATAAGCCGACAGCTGCATCTGGATGGCAAAGAGATGCCCATTGTCCACCAACCGCTTCTCCTCCAGCAGAGAGCCGATGGAAAAAGCATTCATTCCCTTGGTAATCTCCACTACTACGTCTGTTCCCGGCGCTTCCTCCACCGGCTGCTCCGTAAAGATGCGGTAGCTCATGTCATAAGCCCCTGCACCCAGCCTTATCAGCCCGAACAGAAGTAAAACCACAATCAATACCGTGATACAGACACTGAGGATTTTCATTACTACTTTACTGGCACTCATATAACCCCTTCTTTCAATCGATCCATCCGAGGTCAAAATCCACCTGCTCCATCAGCCTTACATTAATCCGCTGAACAAGCCGGCAGAGGGACAGCTCCGCCTGCAGATAGTCATCCACAAGGGGTTCCTGCCGGAACAGGGCAAAGTCCTGCTCCAGCCGGTCGATCTCCTCAAACAGATCCACATGATCCTTACTTTTCTGAAGCAGAAAATTGCGTTTGCGGAAATTGTGAATGGCCCGCTCCTTCTCCGGCTCCAGCTTTATCTCTTCTCTCATCTTCTGATACTGCAGGTATTCATCACTGGCGAGAACCGCAGCGATCAACTGTTCCAAACAATTATCAACCTGATTCATATCCCTACACTTCCATTATAATCGGCATGATCATCGGCCTGCGCTTTGTCTTTTTCCAGACAAACTCGCCGAGAGAATCCTTGATCTCAGTCTTGATCTTGCCCCAATCTGTAATGTTCTTATCCATACAATGCTCCACGGTGTTCTCCAACACTTTTCTGGCCTCATCCATCAGACTCTCGGAGCCGCGGACATACACGAATCCTCTTGTCACGATATCCGGACCGGCCAGAACCTGTCCGCTCATGCTGTCCAGGGTCAGCACTACAATGATAATGCCGTCCTCTGCCAGATGCTGACGGTCTCTCAAGACGATATTTCCCACGTCTCCCACGCCAAGTCCATCCACCATAATGGAGCCCACCGGCACCTCGCCGGTCACTGCTGCCCCCTGCTCATCAATCTCCAGTACCTCTCCTGAGGCCATCATGATGACATTTTCCTTCGGAATACCCAGATCCATGGCAATCTTCCCCTGTGCCTTACGGTGCTTGTACTCCCCGTGAACAGGAACGGAATATTTGGGCTTTACCAGAGAATAGATCAGCTTGATATCCTCCTGACAGGCATGTCCCGACACATGGGTATCCTGGAATATGACATCGGCGCCCTTCATGGACAGCTCGTTGATCACCCTGGATACATCCTTCTCATTTCCGGGAATTGGATTGGAGCTGAAAATAACAGTATCCCCCGGTTTAATGTTAATCTTCTTATGAAGATTAAAAGCCATCCGCGACAGCGCGGCCATAGACTCTCCCTGACTTCCGGTGGTGATCAGCACCGTCTTATTATCCGGATAATTCTTTAACTGCTCGATCTCGATCAAGGTCTTATCCGGAATATCCAGATATCCAAGCTCTGACGCAATGGTGATAATATTCACCATGCTGCGCCCTTCCACCACAACCTTGCGCCCATACTTGTAGGCGGTATTGATGATCTGCTGCACACGATCCACATTGGAGGCAAAGGTTGCCACAATAATCCTGGAATTCGTATGATCTGCAAAAATATTGTCAAAAGTCTTTCCCACGGTTTTCTCTGAACTGGTGTAACCGGGACGTTCCGCATTGGTGCTGTCACAGAGAAGCGCCAATACCCCCTTCTTTCCGATCTCTCCGAACCGCTGCAGGTCGATGGGATCTCCAAACACCGGCGTGTAATCCACCTTGAAATCTCCGGTATGCACAATGATTCCGGCTGGTGTATAGATTGCAAGTGCAGCCGCATCCGCAATGGAATGTGTCGTGCGGATGAACTCGAT
>CABQGZ010000672.1 GCA_902463835.1 uncultured Lachnospiraceae bacterium | reverse complement strand
CAGCCTTACTGTTCTTAAAATTGCTGGCAATACAGCCCGGGAGAAAGGGTATCCCCTTCGCGGAGCAAGAACAGGGACAGCCCTGATTCCACTGCCCCCAGGCAATGAAAACAACTCTGTCCCTGTTCTTTCTTGCGGCGTTCCCACCTTCCAGCCTCCCGGCCTCTTACCCTTTGGCTCTCCGGTTCCCCGAAACTCCAGGACTCGCCCCCCGGCAAGATCCTATCTCTTTCTTATTCTTCCGATCCTTTTTCCTCCAGATACCGCTCAACGATCAGCTTCTGCATCCGCTCTCTGGTCTCTGTATTAATGGGATGTACAATATCCTTGTATTCCCCGTCGGCAGTCTTCCGGCTTGGCATGGCGATAAATAATCCCTTCTCGCCCTGAATCACCTTGACGTCATGAATCACCAGCGCGTCATCGATGGTGATGGAGACGCTGGCCTTCATCTTGCCTTCCCTGTCAATCTTTCGCACCCGCATATCTGTTATCTGCATGTTCTTTTCCCCCTTTGATACGATGCTCCTCTTTCAAGCATCCTCCCAAAATACTGTTCCTTCATATTTACATAATATATCTTTCATTCTTCTCATACACGATCTTAATGCCGTCGCCGCCGCTGAAATAAGTGTTGGCCCGCAGCGTATCCCTGCTCTCCACGATGCAGTTCTCGATATGTGTATTGTCCCCAATGTAGACATCATTCAGAATAATAGAATTCTTGATCACACAGTTCTTGCCCACAAATACCTTCTTGAACAGGATGGAGTTCTCCACCTTGCTGTTGATGATGCAGCCGCTGGAAATAAGGCTGTTGCGCACATCAGACCCCGTGTTGTATTTTGCCGGCGGCAGATCCGCCACCTTGGAATAAATCTTGGGATCCGCCCGGAAGTAACTGCGCACCTCCGGCTTCAGGAAATCCATATTCGTCTGATAATAGGATTCCACGGTGGAAATATTGCTCCAATAGCCCTCCATCTTATAGCCGTAAATATTCTTCATGCCCTTGTAACGGATCAGAATATCTTTTACAAAATCATAGCGCTCCTCCATGGCGCAGCGCTCCAGCATCTCGATGAGCTGTCTTCTGCGGATCACATAGATTCCGGTGGAGATGGTGTTGGAGGAGGCGACCATAGGCTTCTCCTCGAACTCTACGATTCTGGACTCCTCATTCATCTTCACCACACCGAAGCGGCTGATATCCTCCCCGGCCGGCATATCCTTGCAGACTACCGTGATATCCGCCTTCTTAGCCATATGGTACTCCAGCAGCTTATTGTAATCCATCTTATAGACACAATCGCCACCCACGATCACCACATAGGGCTCATGGCTTGTACGCAGAAAATCAATATTCTGATACATGGCGTCCGCCGTCCCCCGATACCACCAGTTGTTGTTGGCTGTTATGGTGGGGGTAAAGGTAAATAGTCCTCCCTGCTTTCTTCCGAAATCCCACCATTTGGAGGAACTTAAATGTGTATTCAGACTCTTTGCATTGTACTGAGTCAGCACCGCAACCCTCTGAATATGGGAATTGCTCATATTGCTCAGCGCAAAATCGATACAACGGTAGCTTCCAGCCACAGGCATGGCCGCAATGGCCCGCTTGTTGGACAGCTCCTGCATCCTGTTGTTATTGCCGCCTGCTAAAATGATACCGATCGCTTTCATATTCTGTCACCTGCCTTAATGATGTAATCTCCGCTCTCCAGACTGCCCTCTGAATAATCCTCTGGTTCCGTAACACCCGATATGGCAGTATTCTTGCCGATCTTCACGCCAGCCGGCACTACAGAATTCTCCCCGATGGTGACAAGTCCGAAGGAATAGATGCTCGCATTCAGCTTGTTGGGCACCTCCTGTCCCACCCCAAGCTCACAGTCGTCACCAATCTGGCAGCACTCTGCAATGATGGATTTGTCAATAGTCACATTCTCTCCGATCCGCGTGTCCTTCATAATGATAGAATCCCGCACTACCGTTCCCTTGCAGATGGTAACACCCGCACCGATGACAGAGCCGTAGACCTGACCATAGACCTCCGTGCCTTCCCCGATGATACTCCGCTCGATAACTGAGTCTCCGGAGATATACTGAGGGCTGATGATATCATTATTGGTATAGATCTTCCAGAATTCCTCATACAGGTTGAAATTGGGAATCAGGTCGATGAGTTCCATATTTGCCTCCCAGTAAGAACCCAGGGTTCCTACATCCTTCCAATACCCTGTGAACTCGTAGGCAAATACCCGTTCTCCCTTCTCATGGCAGTATGGAATAATATGCTTTCCAAAATCGCAGGAATTCTGCTCCGACATAGCGATCAGAGCTTCCTTCAGCACCTTCCAGCTGAAAATATAGATGCCCATGGAGGCCAGGTTACTGCGGGGATGAGCCGGCTTCTCCTCGAACTCAGTGATCCGTCCATCCTTGTCCGTAATCACCACGCCGAACCGGCTTGCCTCCTCAATGGGCACCGGCATGGCCGCTATGGTCACGTCCGCATGCTTCTCCTTATGGTAATCCAGCATAACCTCGTAGTCCATCTTGTAGATGTGGTCGCCCGAAAGAATCAACACATATTCCGGATTGTAGCTCTCCATATAATTCAGGTTCTGATAGATGGCATTGGCTGTGCCGGTATACCATTCACTGTTGGTGCTCTTCTCATAAGGGGGCAGCACCGTGACCCCTCCGTTGTTTCGATCCAGATCCCAGGGAATTCCTATGCCGATATGGGTATTCAGCCGAAGGGGCTGATACTGCGTCAATACACCCACCGTATCGATACCGGAATTAATACAGTTGCTCAGCGGGAAATCGATTATGCGGTATTTACCTCCAAAAGCTACCGCGGGCTTGGCTACACTGGATGTCAGCACACCCAGACGACTTCCCTGTCCACCAGCCAAAAGCATGGCAATCATTTCTTTACGAATCAAGTCTATCAC
>CABQGZ010000671.1 GCA_902463835.1 uncultured Lachnospiraceae bacterium | reverse complement strand
GCTTATGATCGGTATCTCCGCATGCCTTGCCGGAATCCAGCTGTTGCTATGCTATGAGAAGGGTCGGCGCAGCCAAATTGTACTTGCTATACTGGCGCTGGTACTGCTATATTGCGGACTTCTCTCCGCCTCAAAGTCGTTTATTATCGTGACGGCATGCCTATTTCTTTTATGGGTACCGATCCTGTTGGAAAAGGGAGCCTCCCGCAGTCGCTTTCGCTTGTTTATGGGACTCCTGTGTGCAGGCATTGTCATTGCTTCTTCATCGGCTTTCCAAGCACTGCTTCAGATCGTTGATGACCGTTTTGCTCAAGCATCCAACATGTCTGAGTTGACAACTGGTCGAACGGATTTGTGGAGAAATTACATTCACGAATTCTTATATAACCCCATTACATTGCTCTTTGGCGAAGGCTATACAAGCATCAACCTAAACAACAAAGCATCTCACAATACCTTGATCCAGCTGGTCTATCAATTTGGGCTGATAGGAATACCGTTTCTTGTTTCATGGGTCGTGATTTCTTTGCGGAACCTGTTCGCCCAATTTAATGTCGGCTGTGTGCAATGGAAACATGTACTGCTGGTGTGTGTTGGAGTTGCATTGCCCTGGATGGGCATTGATATACTGCAATTTGATGAGTTTTTCCTGCTGCCTATTTATGCAGTGATCGGGATTGCATACTCAACAAACAGCACGGAAAACACATAGATTTGAATAGACGAGGAGGGAGAACATGAAACGAACGACCAAAAGAATTATCACAATAAGCAGTGTGCTCGTGGTAATCCTAGCACTTCTTTGCACAGGCGTTTCCCTTTACATCAACTCGATTTTTGATCGAATCGAAAAAATTCCGGAGGTTAGCCGGTTGGATCCGTCCAACGAGTTTTTTGAAACAGATTCTCCAGAAGAAAGCCCGACAACTGCTCCGGTTGTTAAGCCGGAAGACATTGGTTGGGGTGAAATTGAGCCGTTCCTGGACGATAAGCTGATCAATATTCTCCTTGTCGGGCAAGACCGCTATGTCGGAACAGCTCGGCAGCGTTCAGATACAATGCTTCTCTGCAGCATCAATCCAGAAACGAAGAAGGTATCAATGATTTCGTTTCTTCGCGATTTGTATGTGCAGATTCCGGGCGGCTATTCTGATAATCGACTGAATGCAGCCTATGCCTTTGGCGGTTTCCCCCTGCTGGTAGATGCCTTTTATACCAATTTTGGTGTTACGATCGATGGGTGTTTTGAAGTCGACCTTGCCGGTTTCCGGAGCATTGTTGATATTCTTGATGGTGTTGATGTCACACTGACTGCGCGTGAGGCAGAGGTGGTTGGCGTTGGCTCGGAAGAAAAGCTATATCATTTGAATGGAAAAGAAGCACTTAGCTATGCACAGATCCGCAAATTGGACAGCGACTTCGGCAGAACGCAGCGGCAGCGTAATGTTATGGAAGCATTATATAAAAAATTTCAATACGCAGATACTGACACCTTTATGAAGTTGTTTCAGGAGGTGTTACCGTACCTGTCGACGAATATGACAAACGGACAGATCATGCGACTGGCAGCGAAATGCATCCCTGCCTTTGGCTCAATTGAGCTACACAGTTACTGCGTTCCGGCAAATGACTCGTTCTATTACGCAAGCATTCGAGAAATGTCCGTACTCGTACCTGATTTGGACAAAATACGTGGGCAACTCGAAAATGAGTATCTGCCGCTTAATTAGGATAGAATTCGATTCATCCGTATGTACATTACGGATGAATCAAGTATATATGAAGAAATTTGACTTAGATGTTTAGGCAAGAGGAAAGGTGCAATGAGAAAGGCTGAAATTACGGTTCATTTATTTCAGGAAACACGTCATATTATGCCCGATCGTCCTGCAAAAAATCTGCATCAATATGAGTTTTGTGTTTGCTGTGGAGGTATTACGTCGTACCAGGTAGACACACCGGTTTGGATGCGGAAATACTACATTGAGGGGTGCGGGCAATTGTGCAGATGTTGCTATTTTGAAATCTCAACAAGTATGAAAGGTGGCTTGGACATTTGCAAGCAAACAGACGTGATCTTTGCGGACAACGATTTGGGAAACTGACCGTTATCCGCAGGGTCGAAGGAACTCAAAGTAACAGGGCGAGAGCAGATTCCTGGCTGTGCCGGTGCGATTGTGGTAATGAATCTGTTGTTCTTGGCTCAAATCTTGTCAGAGGACATACCAAAAGCTGTGGCTGCATCAAATTGAATGATCTGACCGGGCAACATATCGGAAGCCTGACTGTACTTGGCCGATCGGACAAGTACGCGACCAGAGGGAAAAGGCGTGTACGCCTCTGGGAGTGTAAATGCGATTGCGGGGCCATTACATATAAAGCAACAGATACCTTGATGGCGGGAGTGGAAAGTAGCTGTGCGGAGTGCGCCCAAAAACATAATGCAGCCTGCGCAATAAAAAATGCGGGCTTTATTGATGGCACTCAACTCAGCAAGATACAGAATATGAAGCCTTCTGCCGCTAGCACAAGTGGCTGCCGAGGGGTTTCTTTCAACAAGAAGACTTTGCGGTGGGAGGCTCAAATCAAATTCCGCGGGAAACGAACAAGACTCGGAAGTTATAAGAACTTTGACGATGCCGTCCTTGTTCGGAAAAAAGCAGAGCAGGCCATTTTTGGAGAATTTCTGGATTCGCTGGCGCTAGAATCAAAGAAAGACGAGTAAGCACCACTGGGGTTGTGAATCTGACGGAGGGACATATCATGAAAAAGAGAACGAAAAATGTAATAAAAGGAATTCTCATTCCCATAGCTGTTATTCTTTCCCTGCTGATTGCTGTCGGCGGGTTCTATTGGACTAAGCTGGATAAGTTACAGTTCAGTGACGGAAAAGTCGAGTCCGGTGGCACGGTTGATGATTCCGATGATGATGTTTTAGAAGAAGAAAGCCGCATGGCTGATGCC
>CABQGZ010000670.1 GCA_902463835.1 uncultured Lachnospiraceae bacterium | reverse complement strand
GTGGTTATTCTATGGTTAAGGTTCATCGTGTTCTAACCTTTTAGTGCTTGCTAATTTACTGAATATTTACGGAATATGCGCATTAAGGTTATAGATTTTCTCTACTGTAACCACCTTTTATTATAGTCATTTGAAGCCCTCGATTACACCTAATATACATAATGGAGCCAACCCAGCATTTTCAAATTGCACATTTATAGTAATTTGATCTTTCGCTTTTATATGCCCATAATCGATGATTCTTTTTTCCAAGAACCTTAGTTCAGGATTATATCGGGATGTTGAATCTCTTTCCTGTCCAAAACAATAATTGCTCATTAAGAGTAGAAACATTAGCAAATGAGCCACTCTTCTTATATCAAGAGCCAATGAATGATATCGCATAATATGATTATATCTTGAAACTTAGAAAGACAAACTGCTCTGAATCCAGATCAAGGCTGTCGTAAGCGTAATAGGTGCCATCATATTCACCAATCACTTCAAAACCGTCACTGACTGGAACCCGTCCGACAAGATTATAGTTTCCATCATAAATCTGGAGAATTGTCCCGGCGGCCTTGTCCAGGCGACAGGTCCGGAAAATGTAGTCACCGCATTTGACAAGCCGGTCATAATAGCCGTGCTCTTTCCTCATTTTCTTGCACTTGGATTCGTATTCCTCGAAAGATGTGGTTTCAGGGTACTTTCCAGAGATACCCTTCTCAGAAAAGCCGAACGAGCCGGTGACATTGCCGTCATAGTCCATCAGGAATATTCTCGGATCGGCGGCGAAAGTGACGGCAAGGCCATCCTTCTCAGCATAGAAGTCATATTTTGAGAACACCGGGATGTTTCTCTTGTGATAGACAGGCGGATAATGGCCGAATATCACCTTACTAGACTCAACCACCTCAGGACGGAAACGGATGAATATGTAGGAGTCTGTCCAGAATCCTTTGCTTTGCCGCTTCTCGTAACCGTTGTAACTTACGTGCTCGGTGATGGTCGGGATTATCACAGCGGAGTCGATCGCCTGCATTCTATTGCACTCAAAATTGTACTCGTACATTTCCGGAACTTCAGGATCGGGATGATTGTAAAGGTCAGACCAACCTTTGTTTCCTACATCTCCATAGTTCGGACTCAGCGCGGTGAACCAGGCCTGGTTCAATGAAAACAGTTTTTTATAGTCTTTCGAGAACCTATGGATGAAACAGTTCGAGTCCTGCATGATGAAATCTCCCGTGGACTTGTCGAACGTCGAGATAAAAGAGGCGGCCAGGACTTCTTCAGGACCTTTCCCTTGGCGGATATGCTCCCCCATGAAGTGACCACTGAGGTCATACTCCTTGATCCCGACGGCATATTCATCGACGAAACACAAGAGGCTGTCCTTCATGTGCCACTGTCCGGAAAGGGATGTATATTGGGCATCCAGCCTCAAGGTGTCAAACACCAAGGATGTGCGAACTATGTTCTCTTTTCCGAAGTGTTCGACGCTATCGTACGGACTGTCACTTCCGGTGCATGCGGACAAGAGTCCGAGCAGCGTTGACAATACAATGACTATTAAAACTTTATTGCCAAGAATAAGGCATCTATGACTATTTGAAACCATCTGTATAGTCTTTTTTGAATAATAACTGATAAGTTTTCCTCGCCCTGGAAGCTTTCGCGTCCAACTTCTTCTTCTCCTTTAACACCTTGGCATCATCGTTCCCACAGCGGACAACAAGGTCTCTCTCCTGCCGCGTCTGAGTCTGTCCGCAAAGGATGTCCCACGTTGTTCCCGTGTCCTTCATGAATCGAACCAAATCAATCTCCTTTGAGAGTATCCGCTCCCAAAAGTTGAAATCACGTGAATCATTGTAGCACAAGATACTGTACGCCGGAGTAGCCTCGCCATGCTCCTCTCCGGACTCGAGCATCCGAGGTTCCGAGAACTTCATCATGAAATCCGTCTCGACACGATTCTTGAACGGGTTGCGGAAAGGGTTTGTCTCAGCGCAGTAAAGGTCTTCGGCACCGCCCTCTGGTACTCTCCATGACAATTCCTGTCTTATACTCTCGGAGTAGATTTTTCCGTTCTTCTCACCGTAGGTTATCGTGTAGGTGTACGGGGTGGCAAGGGACATCGGTGAAAAGTTCCTGACATATCTTGTGAACCTGTCATCCATATCTTTCACCACAATCTTTTGAACCCGCCCGTCATAGTCAATGAACAACTGTCCTGAACACAGGATCCTCTCCTTGATGGAAAGTTCTTTGGCATTCGAGCTAAAATTGATGACACGGACATCCCTGCCGCCTACCTTGGCGGTGCCGTAACTCTTGTAGCTGTAGCTGCCTACCATCTTGGGGTTCAGGGGCGAGAATATCTCAACGGCTCTTTTCCGGTCCAGGGCAGACACATCGAAGTAGTTGACATAATTAACCTTAAGTGCGTCCACCCCATTAGTCTGGCCTTTCGAGTTAACACTCAAGACCGGATTGACCTCATTCTTGTCAGCGAAAAGGCTCTCGCTGACAAAAGTGTCGCAGACGTACAGTCTTCCCATTGCGTTTCGGTCATCCCAGTAGAGTTTTGTGTTTGTTTTCTGGTTGAAATCCAGAGAGGCGAACACGCCCACAGCGCCTTGCACCTCTCTGTATTTCCCGTCGCACTTAATGGTCCGTATGATCAAGAATGAGGCGTAATAATCAGCATAGTTATTAGAGAAATCACGCGCCGCATCCTTGACGATGGAGCGTGCGCTACGTTCCCCTCTGACCACAGAAGCATGCAACGTGTCCTGCGCATTGTCAAAACTCGAAGCAGATACTCCATAACCCATGAAGAATAGGGTAATTAAAAGAACAAAACGTCTCATTCTATAAATCAATTAATTCCACAAATGCTTATAAAACAATATCACGGACAATTTCCCGCAAAGTCAGCACAATTCAAAAGATCATTCGACTTTGCACAAGCGGCTCTTAAAG
>CABQGZ010000669.1 GCA_902463835.1 uncultured Lachnospiraceae bacterium | reverse complement strand
AATTGATGGAAATATGCAATTTTTGTTTTTCTTTTAGCTGTTGTTTGTCAGAAATCAGCTTTTGCAGTCCCGCCATATCCCCGGGATCCAGATGTCTGGAGCGGTATGCAATGCTGTTCTGTTTGATGCGGACAATGGTTTCTTTCAGCGCCTTTTCCCGCTCCTGCTTCGTCTCGATGGTATTTATCCTGGTATGGAACAGCGAGGCAATCTCCCGCTGCTGTTCCTCGTCGGTGAACATACTAATGATCTTAGCCGGATTCACCTCGCCCTGCTCATACTGCGCAAACAGGATCCGGGCTGTTTTTTCATAAATCTCTTCCGTAAAATCCTCCGGCCCGATGAAGGGCTTGATGAGACCGAAGAGACTGGTGTCCTCGATCAGCCAGGTCAAGAGAAGCTTCTGAGACTTCTCCATGCCATCCTCCGGCTTATTCTTCTCATGGACGCCGGTCTTTAAGGGCTTTCGCTCCCCGGTGTATCCGCCTTTTGCAGCCATATGGTTCACCAGCTTCCGAAGATTCTCAAAGCCGGTCTGATATTTTGCAGCCACCGCCTCAATGTAATTATTCCGCTCCAGCTCCTCCTCGAATTCCAGAAGCTTCTTCGCGATCTCATTGTAGAAGGCCGTCTTGCTCTCCGGATCCTTCAGGTTATAATTCTGCTCCAGCACAGATATCTCAAACAAAAAGCTGTTCTGAGCATTGTCGATGCGCTCCTGATAGGCCTCGCAGCCCAGCGCCTTGATGAATTCATCCGGATCCTTGTAGGGCTTCATATTGATGACCTTGGCGGTAAGCCCCGCCTCCTTCAGAATCGGGATAGCCCGAAGTGCCGCCTTGATCCCTGCGCCATCACTGTCAAAGGTCAGATACACCTCCTTGGTATACCGCTTCAAGAGGTTGGCATGCCCCGGCGTGAATGCCGTTCCCAGGGACGCCACCGCATTGTCAAAGCCTGCCTGGTGCAGGGCGATCACGTCCATATAGCCCTCGCACAACAGCATCTGAGGCTTCCGGCTGCTCCTTGCAAAATTCAGCCCATACAGATTCCGGCTCTTGTCGAACACCATGGTCTCCGGGGAATTCAGGTACTTGGGCTCTCCCTCCCCCATGACACGCCCGCCAAAGCCGATGACCCGGTTGTTGGCATCCATAATCGGGAACATGGCCCGGTTCCAGAACTTGTCATAGCCTCCCCGCTTCTCGTCGATGGTCACAAGACCGGAATCCTTCAGTATCTCATCCTCATAGCCCTGGGCACGCAGATACTGATACAGATCGTTGCTGAACTTGTTGGAGTAGCCCAGTCCAAACTTTTTCATAGTTTCCGCCGTCAGAGCTCGTCCGTTCAGATACTCCATGGCGTGTCTGCCCTGCTCCATCCGAAGCTGGGCATAAAAATATTTGGCTGCCACCTTGTTGATCTCAAGGATCCTTGCCCGCTTATCACTCCGCTCCCTGTCCTCTCTGCTCATCTCCTGTTTGGGCAGTTCAACGCCCGCCCGCTCCGCCAGATGCTCCAATGCCTCCCGAAAGGTGTAATTCTCGTACTCCATCAAAAATGTGATCACATTCCCGCCCGCTCCGCAACCGAAGCAATAATACATCTGCTTGTTGCCGGACACAGAGAAGGACGGCGACTTCTCATTGTGGAAGGGACACAGCCCAAAATGGGTGCTCCCCTTCTTTTGTAATCTCACATATCCGGAGATCACGTCCACGATATCATTCCTGGAACGGATCTCCTCGATCAATTCTTCCGAATAAAATGGCATAAGTTCTCCTTTATCCGCCGCACTGCTCTCTTTTCTGCCTGCATAGCTTCCGCCTGCCTGCATGCCTGACACTACGTTATCTGCCAGGCCTTCGGCATAAAGTACTCCTCAAATTTCGCGATTGCATACTGATCTGTCATTCCGGCAATGTAATCACAGATCACCCGATCTTTTGCTTCTCCAGCATCCAGCATCCCCAGAAACTGCCCGGGAAGCTTCTCGGTATGTTCCTTATAATAATAAAATAATCGCTCCAGCAGCTCCTTGGCTTTCATCTCTTCCCCCTTGGCCACCGGATTCTTATATACATGCACAAACATAAACTCCCGCAGCTTGCGCATGGCTTTCTCTACCTCTGGAGACATATGTATATTGCCGGTTCCCAGACTGTTGGTGATAATATCATGAATCATGGTGTCCAGCCGCTTTCTGGTATCAAATCCCAGAATCTCTCGGTATTCCAGGGGAATATCCTCCTCGTTCAGCACATTAGCTCGAATGGCGTCGTCAATATCATGGTTGATGTAAGCAATCTTGTCAGACAGCCGCACAATCTGCCCCTCCGGTGTAGCCGGCATGGATGCAGTCTGATGATTCCGTATCCCATCCCGTACCTCCCAGGTCAGATTCAGCCCCTGTCCGTCCTTCTCCAACAGCTCCACGATGCGAACACTCTGCTCGTTGTGCTTAAATCCACCCTCACACAGCTGATTCAGCATGTCCTCCCCGGCGTGGCCAAAGGGCGTATGGCCCAGGTCATGACCCAGGGCGATGGCTTCCGTCAGATCCTCGTTGAGGCGCAGAGCCTTGGCGATAGTTCTGGCATTCTGAGACACCTCCAGAGTATGGGTCAGACGAGTTCGATAATGATCTCCTCTCGGTGTCAAAAACACCTGGGTCTTATGCTTTAATCTGCGAAATGATTTACAGTGCAGGATCCGATCCCGATCCCGCTGAAAGACAGGACGGATATCGCACTGGGGCTCCTCCAGCTGTCTGCCCCTGGTATTCTCGCTGAGGGTCGCAAAGGGGCTTAAGGAACTTTGTTCGATAAATTCCATGGTTTCTCGTATAGTCATACAATCACCTCTGATAATATATTCCGCACATTTTGCTGATTTCCTTTATTTTTTTACAAATAATATCATATATCATATTTTCGAAAAGAACATGACTTTCAATTCAGT
>CABQGZ010000668.1 GCA_902463835.1 uncultured Lachnospiraceae bacterium | reverse complement strand
CCTAATCAGAATCTGTTATGATAGCTACAATAGATTGCTGCACGGACTTGTCTCGCAGCAGTTCCTCCAGCCTTTGTTCAAGATTGGCAAAGGACTTGACTGGAAGGACGGAATATAGCGTCAGTATTTGCTGATCTGCCTTCTGGCAGACTTGTACGGCATCTGCCAGGATAGGCACTCTTTCACGAATCCATGCGTCTTCAATCTTTGGATTACTTGGTGCCTGATGCGTCTTTGTAACCATCTGCTCCTGAACATCTTCACTAAGCATGTATTTAAGAAAGCGCACACAAGCATCAATCTGCTTTGGAGAACCAACATTACTAATGACGTAGCCGGTAGCGGGGTTGGCGTAGGAGATTGTTTCTCCTTGTCTTCCGGGGAACGCAGCGTAGCGGATTTCCTGCTGTGTCGTTGTTTCTACAAGGTCCGTATTGGCCCAGACGCCATCAATATAGATCGCACTTTCCCCATTGAAGAAGTTCTGCCTGATGTCCAGAGCTGTCCCGCCCTGTGTATCGTAGGAAAGTGCGCGGATCAGTTCTGATACTGCGATCTCCGCATCCTCTCTGTCACACATAGCGGTTTCTTTCTGCATGAAGGCCAAAGAATTCTCCGACACGGCGGCCAGCCGTGCCCCCAAAAAGAACCCCATTTGACTCACCTGCAGCTGAATTGGCACCGCGCCTGTCTGCGGGGAGATCTCCGCTAACGCATCGCATGCCGCCCAGAATTCCTCCCATGTCTTTGGGAGAATTACGCTCCCTTCCGGCGTTCCTGTGTCTGTGATCCCCGCCTGTTTGAATAGCGAGGCGTTATACCAGTATCCGATGTATTCCACTGCATCCGGAAGCGTGTAAAGCGCACCGTCCGGCTCCTGAAGTGCCTCCAGAATCTGCGGACTTATGTTCGATGCAAATGCCGCATCCTCCTGTAGATATGGCATCAGATCCAAGGCTACGCCCTTCTTCTTTGCACTTGAAACATACTGCACATTCCCGTTGGTGCTGATGATGTTCGGCGTTTTATCCACCGCAAGCATATCCGCAGCCTTTTCCATAACAATCCCCAAATCTGGCGATGTGTCATAGGCGATATGAATATCAGGGTTTGCTTTCTCAAAAGCCGAAAACAGCTCGCGCATTCCAATATGATCGGCGCTGCTCCCGCCCCAACCATGCATAAAGCTGATAGATACCGTTTCCTTCTCCGGTTCAGCAGAGCAACCAGGCAATATCAGAAAAACACAGAGCACTGTAAGGCACATCAAAAGCACTTTTTTCATGGATGATCAGCTCCTTGTCCAAAGTTTCTTTTACTGTTATAATAACAGTAGACACACCAAAAAAGCAAGTGAAGGGGGTATTTTTCATGCGGGATCTATACGAGAAGTGGATACGCACCCCTTCGCTGCGGGGCCAATTGATTTGGCTGAATGTTAGTTCCGTTCTGGTAACGCTGCTGATCAGTCTGCTGATTTTGGTGCTGCTGGTCATCAATGTCATGGGGTCCTTTGTGAATCGGGAGGCCCAGTTTGCCATGCACGCAGTAAGCCAAAGCCTTTCCACAAAGACGCAAATGTTGGAGGATATGCTGCTTCGGATATGCAAGAGTACTGCAATGGCGGAAGCGGGTTCAGAAAGCAGAAGTGAGCAATTCCAAAACCTGATTGACATTTATTCGGACAAAAACATCGTTGCCCCCGGCCTCCCCTTTGTGGAGATGGTATACTTCATAGATCGGGAGATGAACTCCGATGTTGTGTCTTACCACGAGCTTCGCGTAAGTGAACAGGCTCGGCTGGATGAAGATAACTTGATGAGATATTACGCCTTTCAGGAAAGCGGAAAGGATGTTCAGTGTACGGCAGAAGACCCCTATATCCACATTATTTATACTGCCTACGACAGGTGGACGGATCCCATTGGCACTGTGATTTTCGTGGTCAACCAGTCGGCTGTTACATCGATAATGAGTAAAATCTCTGATTACCGGGATGCTTTTTGGTATTTGTTTGATAAGGACGGAAATACGGTTTTTTCAGAAAGCACACTTAACCTTCGCCCCGAAGAGCAATCCTCACTGTTTGATGCCAGCCATGATTCCACCTATGTCCGCAAAATCGGAAACAGCAGCTACCTTCTATTCAGCGAAACACCGGGCATGGGGCTGCTCTGTACCATCGGCGTACCCTCGATACAGATACTGCGGTTGCTTTATCAGGTAGCTGCGCCCTATCTCATCGGCTGTGCTATCCTTCTGCTTATTGTTGCTGGTATCATGTTTTTCGCTGTTATGCGGCGATTGCAGCCGCTTCAGGAAATGACGCTTCAGCTTCAACAGGTTGCACAGCAGAATTTCCGTGTTAAGCTCCCGCAGTACGACTGCCAGGAATTTTCCACCATGAGTCAGGCGTTCAATTCAATGACAGAAACCATTGATCATCTGATCAATGATGTTTACGAAAAGAAGCTCATTGCAATGGATAGCGAACTTCGTTATCTCCAAAGCCAAGTAAACCCCCATTTCATGTATAATGTTCTGTGCAGCATCGCGCTTGCCGCACAGATGGAGGGAAACGCAACCACACAAAAAATGGCCACCAATTTTGCGGGGCTCACTCAGGCGCGGCTCTCTAACGGTGGGGATCTCAAAGTGACAATAGCACAGGAACTGCAATATGCGAAATTCTACATTGAACTGCAGCAGATGCGCTTTGGTGAAAAGATATCCTACCATGTTACTGTTTCGGATGATTCACTGCTCTATTGCCTCATCCCAAAACTCACAATCGAGATGCTGGTAGAGAATGCGGTCGGACATGGAATAGAGCCAAAGGAAGGTATCGGAACAGTACAGGTATCTATTAGCTGTGCAGCCCCCGAAACCTTGAAAATTGTGATTGCAGACGATGGCGTTGGCTTTGAAGGGAAGAATGGAGAAATACCTCTACCCCTCGACCTAC
>CABQGZ010000667.1 GCA_902463835.1 uncultured Lachnospiraceae bacterium | reverse complement strand
TGGCGCACCTGGCCCCAATTTTGGGGTGGACAATGAATCCAATATGCGGATGAAAGATTTCCACACCCCTCTTGATATTCGAACATATTTTCGTTTTCCTCTTGTCAAATACGTTTTCCTGTGGTATAGTATTTTCAGAACATGTGTTTGTATTTTTCCTTGTGGAAGAACAGACTGCACCACAGAAAGCGATGATAAAATGCGTATCTCACAGAACATAGATTTATTGGAAAAACTAAATATCTTATCGGACGCCGCCAAGTATGACGTGGCCTGTACCTCCAGCGGCGTGGATCGGGGCGGGAACGGCCGGAGCATGGGGAACTGTCTGGCGCCCGGTATCTGCCATACCTTCTCGGCAGATGGGCGGTGTATCTCCCTGCTGAAGATCTTATTCACCAACGAGTGCATTTTCAACTGCTCCTACTGCCTCAACAACTGCAACAACGACGTGAAGCGGGCTTCCTTCACCCCGGAGGAGGTCTGCACCCTGACCATGGAATTCTATCGCAGGAATTATATTGAAGGGCTCTTTTTGAGCTCCGGGATTATGATCAGTCCCAACTATACCATGGATCTGATCTATCAGACCGTATATCAGCTGCGCGTCCGCCATCATTTTAACGGCTACATCCATGTGAAGGCCATTCCGGGAGCGGATCCGGTGCTGGTGGAGCGGACCGGTTTTCTGGCGGATCGTATGAGCGTCAATCTGGAACTTCCCACGGCGGAGAGTCTCCGGAAGCTAGCCCCCTGCAAGTCCCGCAGCACCATCTTAAAGCCCATGCGGCTGATCCAGAACGGGATCCGGGCCAGCCAGGAGGAACTTCTGGAGGCCCGCGGCGCGCTGACGCCTCGTGCTTCTTCCTTCCAGACCACTCCGCAGAATTCCCAGATTCATGCCAGTTCTATCGGCGCCCGCAGCCAAAATACGCCGGCTCCCCGGTTCGTCCCTGCGGGACAGAGCACCCAGATGATCATCGGTGCCACACCGGAGAGTGACTTTCAGGTGATGTCTGTGGCGGAGGGACTGTACAAGAATTTTGGTTTGAAGCGTGTCTTCTACTCCGCTTTTGTGAATGTGAATCAGGATTCCAGTCTGCCCATGCTGCCGGGCGGACCGCCTCTTCTGCGGGAGCACCGGCTGTACCAGGCGGACTGGCTGCTGCGCTATTATCATTTTCAGGTTTCGGAGCTGCTGTCAGAGGAGCGGCCGGACTTTAATGTTTTTTTGGATCCCAAGTGCGACTGGGCGCTGCGCCATCTGGATTGCTTTCCAGTGGAGATCAACCGGGCCGACTACCATACGCTGCTCCGTGTGCCCGGCATCGGCTACAAGTCCGCCGGACGTATCGTGAGGGCCAGGAAACAGGCTGTGCTGAGCTTTGACGATCTGAAGAAGATTGGCGTGGTCTTGAAGCGAGCCTTGTATTTTATTACCTGCGGGGGACGGATGATGTACAATACGAAGCTGGAGGAGGATTATATCTGCAGGAATCTTATGGGGGATAAAACGCAGATTCCCAGGGAGATCCGGGAGAGCGGGTATCGGCAGCTGAGTCTCTTTGATGTGGGGATGATGTCCAGTTAAGAGAGGAAATTATTATGCATGTACTGATTTGTGAGAATTCTATAGATGGGATTTTTTCTGGGATTTATCGGGCTTATAATAGTAGACATGGTCATCAGAATACACAGTTGACTACTGCTGATGTACTGGATACCTACGACCTTTTCTGTGAATATGAGGAGGTCTCTGTAGATTATGAGAACAGCCGGAAGGTTGCGGCTACGTTAGCAGCGCGGCTGGGGGAGGAGACTTACGCCAATATCTGCTATGCTATAAGCGCTTATGAGACGCCCCGGGAGCAGAGGAAGTATATGAGCAAGGCGGAGGCAGTCTATAAGACGGTGGTGCTGGCGCTGGCTGCAAAGGATGGTTCCCGGATTCTGGAGCAGCTGGGGAATCCTTATGTGAGCCGGGTGTTTCAGCTGTGGCGCAGCGCTTTTAATGAGGCGCACCATCTGCTGGGATTTCTTCGGTTCAGTGAGCTGGAGAACGGAATTCTATTTTCCAGGCTGCATCCGAAGAATGATATTCTTGCCATTTTGGCAGATCATTTTACGGATCGGCTGCCGATGGAAAATTTTATGATCTATGATGAGAACAGGAAGATTGCCGCGATCCACAAGAGCGGTTGCGGCTACCTGCTGGCGGAGGTTCCGGATGCGGATGTACGCGCCATGACACGCTTCTCAAAAGAGGAGCGAGAGTACCGGAAGCTGTGGCTGGCTTTTTTTGAGAGCATTGCCATTGATGCCCGGAAGAATCCAAAGCTTCAAAGTCAGAATCTTCCGAAACGGTTCTGGAAGGATATGGTGGAACTGGAGCAGCAACTCTAAATATCTTCCAAGTTTTCAATACGTATCATTATTATATGTATTGCTATTATACATGTTAGAATAATAAACAAGAGAGGTATACATACTATTCCTTTTCATTGCAAAGACCTTCCAAAAGGTACTGAACTCTCCATCTTGAAGCAGGCTGGATTAAAATAATCCGATTGCTTTTTAAAACAATGAATGATAGGAGGTTTTTATATGTTGTCTGCTTATCCCGCTTGTTTTTTTAAGGAAGATAACGGGTATTCTGTTATCTTCCCAGATTTAAATTATTTAGCCACTTGCGGAGATACTTTTGATGAAGCACTTACCATGGCTGTCGATTGCCTTGCTGGTTACCTTTACTGGCTTCGCCAAGATCAAGAGGCAGCTCCGGCTGCCACTCCCTTTGATAAAATTAATATATCTGATGTTGCCAAAGAGCTGTCGCTGGAATCTTCCAATGCTTTTGTAAACATGGTAACCGTAGATGTAGCTGAATATGCCAAAACTCATTTTGAGAAATCTGTCAAAAAAACGCTTAGCATCCCTGCCTGGCTTAATAGCGCAGCATTAGAGCAAAAT
>CABQGZ010000666.1 GCA_902463835.1 uncultured Lachnospiraceae bacterium | reverse complement strand
TCACAGAAAAAATCATCTGATAAGAGTATAATAAAAGCATGAAATCAAGCTGCGAAAATAAAGTGGGGAAAACGAAATGGAACAGCTGCTGACACTGTATAGCGAAGTTCAGTCAACGGATGTACGGTGGCTGTGGTATCCCTTTATTGCAATCGGAAAAATCACACTGCTGCAGGGTGATCCCGGCGATGGAAAATCTACCATGATGATGAATCTGATTGCAGAACTTTCAACAGGTGGTAAGACCCCTGATGGCTGTAAGATCGGTGCGCCGCAAAAAGTGATTTATCAATGCTCCGAGGATGGCGTTTCTGACACGATAAAGCCCCGGCTGGAACGCTGCGGAGCAGACTGCAGAAAGATTGCTTTCATCAATGAAGAAGTTTATAACGGCCTTACATTGGATGATGAGCGTATCCGTCAGGCAATCATTGAATTCCGGCCACGATTGGTCGTGATCGACCCGATTCAGGCTTATCTTGGCAGTGATTCCGATTTGCAGATTGCAGGCAGGACACGAAAACTGATGCGCCGCCTTGGAATGTGGGCTGCGGGCTATGACTGCGCCATCGTTCTGATTGGCCACCTCAACAAAAAAGAAGGCTCCAAAGGGCTGTACCGCAGCCTGGGAAGCATTGATGTTGTGGCAGCAGCACGAAGCGTCCTGCAGGTGGAACGGGATGCCGAGAACCGTGATATAAGAATCGTACATCAAATCAAAAACAGTCTTGCGCCTACGGCAGAAGACATCCGCTTTTCCATTTCTGCCGACAAGGGCTTTCGATGGCTGGAATGCAGGCCACAGCTTTTTGAAAAACAACAGCCGGACGCCGAACCTAAATTTGATACAGAGCAACAGAAAGCTGCCTACTGGATCAAGCATTTCCTTGAAAAAGGCGATATGAGCGCAAATGAAATTTATTGCCGTCTGGACAATGAGGGTGTCAGCAAACGAGTGGCGCGGATGGTAAAAACGGAAATGGGAATCCACTGCTACCAGAAGAAGCGGAGATGGTATTGGAGTGTTCAGCCGGAAGAAGGTGCTGTAAATGGACCACAGGCATAAAGTTGGCGGCTATGTGAAACTTGCAAAGCTGTGGGAACGCTCTAAGGATGCAGCAGTAGCCTATCACAGTTCCTACTATGCTGAAAAGTTCAGAGATGATGCAGATAAAAGGCTGGTTGGTGTTTACATCGACATTACAGGGAATAAGGAAATTTACAAACGCCCGGAAATGGTGCATCTGCTCAAAGATTGCAAAAATGGTTCCGTAAATCTGATTTTCTCGCAGACAAGGGCCTATCTTGCAGCGAATACCTGTGATTTCTGTTTTCTGCTGAAATATCTGTTTGACATGCCGCTGCGAGTGGACGTTGTTACGGATGATGACGACCAGAGAATCGACACCATTCTTGATGTTGATAACCAACGGCAGAGCCTGAAAGAATTGGCTGAAAAATATACATCGATCCGAAGGAAAGATTATCTTGAGTGGAGAACCCGACTGGAACATGAAATGACAAAGGCTGAAAAAAATGAACGTGGAAGGACAGTATAATCCAGAAGATGTAGAGTGTGTTTCGGTGGAAAACCTTGAAGTGTTGCCGAGTGGAGCAGACTGGCAGAGTAGGCATTTGGAGTCCGAAAAGAGAAAAGCTGAAATTCGGGACAGAATCCATAAGCAGGCAGAACAGGGCCAGAAAACGGCAAAAGACTACTTTCGTCCGGCGAAACCGACACCGTCGATTTACGACAGTGACCTGAAGCGTGTAGCGGTTTATGCCCGTGTCAGCACCTCTAGCGAAGAACAGATTTCTTCCATTGAAAACCAGACTCTATATTACACCAAAAAGATTGCAGAAACGGAAAACTGGAATTTGCAGGATATTTACAGCGATGAAGGAAAATCGGGTACTTCACTGCGGAAACGGGATGCGTTTAAGCGAATGATGCGAGATGCCAAAGACCAGAAGATGGATTTGATTATCTGTGCCAGCATTTCGCGGTTTGCGCGAAATTTTTCGGATTGTATGACGCAGATCGCAGCACTGAAAACCATGCACCCGGCGCATCCCATTGGCGTGTACTTTGAAACTGAAAACATCTACACGCTGAATCCAAGCAGCCAATATAGTTTGGACATTCAAGCACTTCTGGCAGATTGGGAATCGGGCAACAAGAGCCGCCGGATGATCCTTTCGTATGACCAGCGTATTATGACAGGTCAGTACCCGGTGGCCGACCTGATGGGGTATCGGCATACCAAAGATGGACAGTTGGTAATTGAGCCGGAAGAAGCAAAGACGGTGCGTTTTATCTTTCTGGCGTTTATCTATGGTTATAACTACGATCAGATTGCAATGATCCTGACGCAGAAAAAGCGCAGCACCCTGCGCGGCAGGCAGGAGTGGAACGGTGTGATGGTAGCAAACATCATGAAAAATGAACGCCGCTGGGGTGATCTGGAAGCCCGGAAGAGCATCGTGGTGGACTACAAGCTGGGCAAGGTCACAAAGAATAATGGGAATCGCTGCTCTGCCTATGTTCCGGAACATCACGAAGCGATTGTTTCGCCGGAGATTGCACGGGCTGCACATCTTGTGGCATCCAGCAGCAAAAAGTGCGGTGTGCAGGATATTGTGGTAATCCGGCAGGGAGCATTGAAAGGCTTTGTGGGTATCCATCCGAACTGGAACGGCATCAATGCCGAAAGCATCCGCAGCCTTTGCCTGAATGCTTATCTGTCGGAAGAGGTGATGAAACTGAACGATATAGCAGAGATAAGGGCTGGGGCAACACTGGGAAAGGCACTTCAATCTGAATACCTGACGGTTTCAGGCACTTGCTTTATCAACCAGAGCAGCCCGGTTATGACGGTTTCTAAAAATGGAATCCGTTTCAGCAAGGCTTGCCATACTCGGTTGGACGATTGTGAGTATGTGGAACTACTCTATCATCCGATTCTGCAGGTC
>CABQGZ010000665.1 GCA_902463835.1 uncultured Lachnospiraceae bacterium | reverse complement strand
TCTTCACGGTGCCTTCCACATCCAGACGGTTGGTGTTGTGGCTGGTGTAGGACTCGTCCGCCATGGTATGTACTTCGCCCTTGACCACGAACTTGTCGTAGTTCAGGTCACGGTTATCGGCGGCTACGCGGAAGTAGTGGCCCATATCCTGACTGCGAAGACGCTCCTCACGGGTCATCAGGGTCTCGAACAGCTTCTCGCCGTGGCGAGTGCCGATGATGTTCGTACCGGTATCACCAAACAACTGCTGGACTGCCTTTGCCAAATCGCCGATGGTGGAAGCATCAGACTTCTGGATGAACAAATCACCGGGATTTGCATGTTGGAAAGCGAACAAGACCAGATCCACAGCCTCGTCCAGGTTCATCAGGAAGCGGGTCATATTGGAATCGGTGATGGTGATGGGATTGCCAGCCTTGATCTGGTCAATGAACAGCGGAATGACAGAGCCACGGCTGCACATCACGTTGCCGTAACGGGTGCAACAGATGGTGGTACCGCCACGCTCGGCAGCCACACGGGCGTTTGCGTAGATGACGTGCTCCATCATCGCCTTGGAGATGCCCATTGCGTTGATGGGGTAAGCTGCCTTATCGGTGGACAGGCAAACCACTCGCTTTACACCGGCATCAATAGCGGCGTGCAGCACGTTATCCGTGCCGATGATGTTGGTCTGGACGGCCTGCATGGGGAAGAACTCGCAGGAAGGAACCTGTTTCAAAGCGGCAGCGTGGAAGATGTAGTCAACACCGGGCATTGCGTCACGGATGGACTGGGGGTTTCGGACATCACCGATGTAGAACTTCACCTTTTTGGCGTTCTCCGGGTGCTTGGCCTGAAGCTCATGGCGCATATCGTCCTGCTTCTTCTCATCACGGGAGAAGATACGGATCTCCTTCAGGTCGGAATCCAGAAAGTGTTTCAGAACGGTAGAACCAAAAGAACCGGTACCACCAGTGATCATAAGGGTTGCGTTATCAAATGCAGACATTGTTATTTCCTCCATATATAGGGTGAGCAAAAATAATGCTCACCCTACTCGTTATCTATTTCCGTACATCTTCTCGTAGTAATTCTGGTACTCACCGGAAATGATGGTCTGCCACCATTCCTGATTGTCCAGATACCACTGGATAGTCTTCTTGATGCCGTCCTCAAACTTGGTTTCCGGCAACCAGCCCAGTTCGTTGTGGATTTTGGTGGGGTCGATGGCATAACGCATATCATGGCCCTTTCGGTCTCCCACATGGGTAATCAGGCTTTCGGGTTTCCCCAGTTCCTTGCAGATAATCTTTACGATTTCGATGTTCTGCTTCTCGTTGTGACCGCCGACATTGTACACTTCTCCCACTCGACCATTGTGGATAATCAGGTCAATCGCCTTACAGTGATCCTCCACATACAGCCAGTCCCGGACATTCAGACCCTCGCCATAGACAGGCAGGGGCTTGTCAGCCAGGGCATTGGCAATCATCAGAGGAATCAGCTTCTCCGGGAAATGATAGGGACCATAGTTGTTGGAGCAGCGGGAAATGGTCACAGGAAGACCGTAAGTACGGTGATAAGCCATCACTAGCAGGTCAGCACCGGCCTTGGAGCTGCTGTAGGGGGAACTGGTATGGATGGGAGTTTCCTCAGTGAAGAACAGGTCGGGCCGATCCAGGGGCAAATCACCGTACACTTCATCCGTGGAAACCTGATGGTAGCGCTGGATACCATACTTCCGGCAAGCGTCCATCAGGGTCGCCGTACCCAGAATATTGGTCTGGAGGAAAATACCGGGATCTTCGATAGAACGATCCACATGGATCTCAGCAGCAAAGTTCACCACAATATCAGGGTGCTCTTCCTCAAACAGCTGATTAACTCCCTCCCGGTCGCAGATATCCAGCTTCACAAAGCGGAAGTTCGGATTATCCATCGCGGGAGCAAGGGTGGACAAATTGCCCGCATAGGTCAGCTTATCCAGGCACACAATCCGGTAGTCCGGATACTTGTTCAGCATATGGAACACAAAGTTGCTTCCAATAAATCCTGCACCGCCGGTTACGATAATGGTCATATACTATTCCCTTTCAAAAAATAATCTTGTCTTCTGAAACACGCCTCAGATGCTCTCCATAGGGAGACTTTCCATACTCATCTGCGGATTCAAGCAACTTCTCCTTGTCTATCCATTTCTCATGATAGGCAATTTCTTCCGGTGCAGAAATCACCACATCCTGTCGATTCTGTACCGTCTGAACGAAGGATGAAGCTTCCATCAAACTATCCATTGTCCCCGTATCCAGCCACGCAAAACCGCGTCCCAGAATTTGAGCCTTCAATTTTCCCTGTTTAAGATACATATCATTGAGCGTCGTTATCTCAAGTTCTCCACGTGCGGATGGGGTAACATTTTCCGCCATTTCAGACACGCCGGACGGGTAAAAATACAACCCCGTAATGCAGTAGTTTGATTTCGGATTCTTCGGTTTTTCTTCGACGGAGAGAACATTCCTGTCTTTATCGAATTCAACGATGCCAAACCGCTCAGGGTCTTTTACATAATATCCGAAAATGGTCGCTTCTCCATTTTCAGCGTTATATACAGCTTCCGACAGATTCTTACGGAACCATCCGCCATAGAAGATATTGTCTCCCAGAACCATTGCGCATGCGTCATTTCCAATAAACTCTTTGCCAATAATAAATGCTTGCACCAGTCCATCCGGGCTGGCTGAACTGCATAGGACAGATTGATTCCAAAGTGGTTTCCGTTCCCCAGCAACTCTTTGAAGCGAGGCGTATCTACCGGTGTCGAAATAATCAAAATATCCCGGATGCCCGCCAGCATCAGCGTTGACAAGGGATAATAAATCATCGGCTTGTCATATACCGGTAGAAGCTGCTTGCTGGTCACCTTCGTCAACGGATACAAACGAGTACCTGAGCCACCGACTAGAATAATGCCTTTCATGCGATATCATCTCACTTT
>CABQGZ010000664.1 GCA_902463835.1 uncultured Lachnospiraceae bacterium | reverse complement strand
GCCTGGAAGCTCTGGAAAAAATATTGAATGAATTTTCTGTGTCAAGGATTTACTATCGCGAAAAAAGCAGCGCCTTGTTAAAGGATCTTCTTGTAGAACTGCATCGCTGCAGCATTTCAGATATCCCTGCCTCTGCGTCCACCGTTTCGCAGATTATGGATTACATTAAGAACAATTACGATCAGCCTTTAAATAATGAAATATTATCCGCCATGAGCGGTTATCACAAGAATCATTTGAACCGGCTGTTTCAAAAGCATGCCGGTACGAGCGTGCACAAATATATCTTAAACATTCGCATCAACGAGGCAAAAAAATGGCTGTTAACCACAGAACAGCCATTGTCTTACATCGCGGAGAAGGTGGGGTTCAACAACAATACTCATTTCTCCAACTATTTTAAACAGGCGATCGGGATCTCGCCTTTGGAATTTCGGAAACAGTTTAAGAACAGATTATAGCAGCATCTCTTTGATACACGCATCCGCCTTCAAGGTTACCTGGAAGCTTTCAAAGACCTCCTCCATACTGGGGGTAGCCGGGATTCCTTTTTCGATCATCTCCACCAGGTACTCAAACTGCTCATCCGCAGGCTTTCGCTCGCACTGGATGTTGATCATCTCATAGGTTTTCTCCGGGTATCGGTAGTACTCGATCAGATCCCCCTCCTCCTGGTGGGTCTGCCGATCCTTCCGGTAGACGATCCGGATGCTTCCCTTTGGGCCCACGAACTCCTTTAGATTGTCCGAGGACATGGTGTTGGACCAGCCGGCTTCGTAGTATCCCACGGAGCCATCCGACAACCGTACCGTCACCAGCCCGTAATTGTACTTTCCTTCCGGCACATCCGGCTCCGTCCGGGCGCCGATTGCCGACACTCCGATGATTTTTTCCCCTGTAAACCAGTGCATCACATCCATGTAATGCACCCCGCAGTCAATGACCGGGGAGGTCTCCTCGATCAGGGAGAGATACCGCTGCCAGTTCATAGTATGGTGATTCTGAGCCATCCGCATGACAACCGGCTTTCCCACGGCGCCCTCCTGCAGCATTTTCGCCACCGTCTTGTAGGTGTGATTGTGCCGCAGGATATGCCCGATGAGCACCTTGCACTCTGGATGCGTCTTCACCAGCCGGACGAATTCGGCTCCATCCTGGTAATTGGTGGCAATGGGCTTCTCGCAGATCACGTGCTTTTTGTGGGCAAGGCAGCGCTTCAGCAGCGCAAGATGGGTGGACGGGTACGTGGCTATGATCACGATATCCACATCCTCCGCCGCGATACACGTCTCCGCATCCGTCTCCGCGCGCTGCGCCCCAAAGCGCCTCTGGAATTCCTCCGCCCGCTCTCTTTGGGTGTCACAGACACACTTTACACAGACATTCCCTTTATAATAGATATGCTCCATATGCACGGCGCCCATCTGGCCGCAGCCAATCAACGCCACACCATAAACTCTCATCTTTTCTCTTTCCTTCCTAGCGCTCATTTATACCCTTTATACAGCAAAAAGGCATCAAAATATCCCATGCCTCTTTGCTCGCTTTTCACTTATATCATTGCCGCCACATACCGCTTCAGGTTTGCCAGTCCGATGGATATGCCCTGGATACAGTCCTCCATCCCCTCGAACTCGATGGCAATGTATCCGTCATAATTTTCCCGTTTTAATGCCCGAAGACACTGTACCACCGGCACGTTGCCGTGGCCTACGATGGTTCCCCGCAGGAAATTGCCGCCCCGCGAGAGGAAGAAGCCCTGCCCCGGATCAGCTGTCTGCCCGGATTTTACAATAAAATCCTTGGCATGGACGTAAAAGGCATAGCGTGCCGCTCTTCCCACCGCAACAGCAGGATCGTCGTCGGCGCAGAGGAAATTGCCCATGTCCACCAGCCATCCAAAATTGTCGGATGCCACCGTGTTGATCAGCTTTTCCACCCGCAGGCTGTCCTGGGAGAAGAAGCCGTGGTTCTCCGTCATTGTCCGGATGCCATAACCTTTTGCATATTTCGCAACCCTGCAGCAGCCCTGGGCAAGCCGCTCCAGAACACTGTCATAGCCCTGCCAGCTGTATTCCGTCTGACCGCCGGTCACATCGTGACGCATGGTGGGACAGCCAAGGATATGTGCGATATCCACCTGGGCGCACAGCCGCTCCGCTTCCCTGTCCAGATCGCCGTCGCTTCCCTGGATAAAATCAGCGCCCACCGCGTAGTTGGAGATCTCAATTCCCACCCGGGCCGCCTCCGCTGCCAGGCTTGCAGCGTACTCCTTCGGATCCTGATCCTTCGGGAACACAAAATCTACAAACTCAATGGCGTCAAAGCCCAGCTCCTTTGCCTTCTCAATGCAGGAAAAAGGAGTCAGCCGCCCGTCATTGATATACTGCATAAAGCTGTATACACTTACACTATATTTCACAGTATCACCTCATGTCCTGTTCTTGCGGATTCATAGATTCCATCCAGAATCTCCATCAGCGTAATGCCGTCCTCAGCCGGGGATTTGCATGGAGTACCGTTCTGTACACAATCCACGTAATGGTCGATCTCATTCTCAAACAATCCATTGAAGCTCAACGCCGTGGGCGTGGTGAGCTGAACGTTGGTCATGTAGCCGTTCAGATCCGTATAGATCTCAAGCTCCGGATCCAGCTTGGCGCCTGCCTTGGTGCCAAATAACTCAATCTTGCCCACATCCTCCTTCATATTCAGAGAGAAGGCTGCCTCCACAGAGATCACCGTACCATTGTCATAGCGGATCATGGCGGAAGCAAAATCCTCCACGTCGAAGATATCATGATCTGACTTTTCCGCAGAGACATATTCGCCGCCTGCACCCTTGGTGCCCGGTCTGTCCTTCAGCTTGTCGAAGGTCACTCCATAGACAGATACCGGCTTGGGATTGCCGCAGAGATAACGGGTCAGATCGATCACATGAACGCCAAGGTCGATCAGGGGACCGCCCGCTGAACGGGACTTATC